>NZ_LUUK01000163.1 GCF_001644025.1 Methylomonas koyamae | reverse complement strand
CAACTTTTATTATTTGAATGACTGATTTAAATTTTAAACCGACATTCAAGATCAATATCCGAATTTCCGCTTAGGGTCGTACGACAAGATTCGATCGCTCCCCAAAATGTTTTTAAACTTCGGAGAATCATATCGGGATCGATGGTTTGATTCGGTCGGAGATGGCGGGGGTTGTCGATTGGCACCGGCAACGCGATAAGGTGCGCCGATGGGTGCCGACGCAAGGAGGCGCATCTGTCGAGTTACTCAATGCCGTTAATTTCGGTATTTCCATTATTCCCCAATTTTCCTCATAAATACCCTGCTTCACATCACGGTGAAAACTTGAATAAGGCCATTATGTGTGACGGTCTTGAACCAATCCGACAAACTAGAATTAGTCAGCCATCAACCCCGCGATTTGGGCCTTGGCATTACATTGGCTAATGGCCTCGCCCCTCTGCGACTGAGTGAGTTTATGTTTAACGGCTGTCGTACCGTGCCAATCGAATGCTTGATATTCCTTTTGCGCAAATGTGGCAATCTGGCATTTTTTAGCGGGCGAATTTGCAAACGGCATTTGGCTATCGGTCGTTAACGGCTGCATGCCTTCCGAGCTGGGTGCGTAAATCAAGAAATCGCCGTTGATCGCCAGGACTGCGCGGTATTGCCGGGCGGTGGTGAAGTACAAATCACCGACCTCGATTTCAGCTTCTTTTAGCCACAGATTTTTATTTTTCTTGATTTTTTTCATCAACGATTGGTTTTAAACGGTGTTGGTCCGGCGATATTCAGGGATTGGGATTCGCGCGCAGTTTGGCCAGAATAAAATCGGTGTGCGAGACGCCAAGCAGGTCGGCAATCTTCCGCACCATATACTCCTCTTGCGGGTCGATATTGCCGTCGGCATAGGCGATTTGCCAGAGGGATTTAACAAACGTTGTCTTCTCCTCAGGGCTAAGACATTGGTTGATCGTCGACGTGAATTGATAATAATCGACCGCCTGCCGACGCATTTGTTCGGCATTGGCCAGCAAGGTCTCGGCCTGTTCGGTGGAGAGCGAAAAACACTGTTTGACCAAGGACAGAATCTTGGTTCGTTCGACATCCTGACAGACATCGTCCATGGTCATCATTTCCGTCATTAAGGCCGTCAACGCCTCTTGAAGCTGCATTTCTGTTGCAACCTCGGGTGACGGTAAGGACAGGTGTTTTTCAAAAAAAAATTTAATTTGCTCAAGCATGTTGGTTGTCCGGTATTCGTTTACTCCGGTTCCCAAACCGGAGTAGAGTAAATGCTTTGCTTAGAGCGGTGGCTGAAAAGGTGAACCGTATACGCTAAATGCGGTTGGCTAATCTAAGCAACAATGCGGTGATAATGGCGATTTGTAAAATTCCGACACCAACCACCCAACGAATCAGCTCGGCTTTGGTTTCCGCTACGTCACGTTTTGTTTCCGCGCGCAAGATTTCAATATCTTTACGCAACGTGGTTTCAAGCTCCTTGATGCGAATTTCCAGCTTATTCTCGGATTCATGAATGTCGCGTTTGATTTCGGATTGATGCTGGTCGAAATCTTGGCGGCTGACCAGTTGGCGCTCGACAATTTCGGCGATAGCCCTCGCCTGGGTTTCCGCTTGTTGGTCGGTAAAACCACCCGCCTTGAGTTTGTTGGCAAATTCGAGTGTGTCGAGAATGATCGTGTTCATGGCGCTTAATTCTCCGCGGGAGCCTGGCGGGAATTCTACAATAAAATGCTAAGAACCAAGGCAAGCCAGAGTTTGTCGTTCAGACCTAATCCTATACTTAGCATTTTTTCGAGCTTATCCAGCGAATACCCCTTCATAGATATCCGCTACCGCCAGTTCAAAACCTAACGATTGGAAAACCGCCTGCTCGCCTTGTTGATAAATCTGAAGATCCCAAGCATCGCCGCGCCGGTAGCATTCAACACGGGGAGTGTCTTGGGCAATTAACACGTATTCTTCCAGACTGGCCAGTTTGCGGTAATGGTGGAATTTTTCGGCTCTGTCGTAGCGTTCGGTGGCATCGGACAGCACTTCGACGATCAACTTGGGCTGGCTGTTGAACAGCTCCTCGGTATCGCTGGCCGAGCAGGTAACATGCAGGTCGGGGTAAAAGAAGCAGTCGGCGGCGGCGGTTTGCACGCGGACTTTCATATCCGAATTGAACACTCGGCAAGGCGTACCGCGGAGGTGGGCAAACAATAGTCCGGACAGATTCATGCTGATGATATTGTGAGCACGCTTTGCTCCGGACATCGCATACACTTCACCATTGATATATTCGTATTTAACTTCGCTGATCAGTTCGCCTTGCAGGTAATCCGCCACGCTGAGGTTTAATTTTTCCGCCAATGCCATATCGCCATCCTGTCCTGAATGTTAAATGGCCCGATTGTATCCGCCTCCAATCACTTCAACAAACGGCTATTGCAAATCCATCGCCACCCTTTACTGTGATAATCCGTAGCGATTCCTTCAGGTCTAAAGGTCGAAGATCAACCTTCCAGCAGTCATGCCGCTAAGTGTTGTCTCGTAAACCGTTCGATGGCGCATGCGGATCGCCGCTTGCCTGAGTGCCTAACTTCACTTGCTTTCGCCGGGTGTCTTTGTTAGAAGTTCTAACAGCGATGCGGCTTACCCACAGCCGCGTTCGCCGCTGTCTATCGCCTTCCCATTTCCCGCCGGAGTGCCGCCATGTCCGAATCCCGTTTAGCCGATGTCGATTTGAGTCAACTTACTTCCAACGTTTCCTACACCCCTTCCCCTACCGCGTGGGAGGATAAGGTATTGTACTTTTTGATGCTGGACCGGTTTTCCGACGGTAACGAAAGCGGCGGATTCCGAGATGTCGCCGGCAAGCCGGTCGCCGGCGGCACTACGCCGTTGGCGCAAACCGCCGACAAACGCAATGCGATCCAAACCCCGGCCGCCGCCGCGAAATGGAGCGACGCCGGCGGCAAGTACGTCGGCGGCACCCTGGCCGGGCTGCAGAGCAAGTTAGGCTATTTAAAACGCTTGGGGGTGACCGCGATTTGGATCAGCCCGCTCTTCAAGCAGGTGGCGTTTCAGGAAACTTACCACGGCTACGGCATCCAGGATTTTTTGCAGGTCAATCCGCGCTTCGGCACCAATCAGGCATTGAAGGACTTGGTAGCCGCCGCACACCAGCAGGGGATTTTGGTGATACTGGACATCATCTTGAATCATTCCGGCAACGTGTTTAGTTACGATGCCAATCGCCAGCCCAACTATAAAGACGGTAGCGGCCATTTCGACCCGCGCTGGGACGGCGGCCACTACCCGGTGACCGGCTTTAACGACGCGGCCGGCCAGGCCAATATTCCCTTCGTCATCGCCAATCCGGCGGCGCCGGCGACTTGGCCGGCCAAGGACGGGGCGATCTGGCCGGTCGAATTTCAGAATCCGGAATACTTTACCCAGAAGGGCCGTATCGCCAGCTTCGATTACGACCCGGAATTTCGCGAGGGCGATTTCTTCGATCTCAAGGATTTGCATCACGGCTTCGGCGGCACCGACGACTTTGCGCCGGCTCTGGGCTTGCTGTCGTTGATCGAAGTCTACAAATACTGGATCGCGTACGCCGATCTGGACGGCTTTCGGATCGATACCGTCAAACACATGCAGGACGGCGCGACCCGGATATTCGGCTCTGCGATTCACGAATTCGCGCAAAGCATCGGCAAGGACAATTTTCTGCTGGTCGGCGAAATTACCGGCGGCCGCTACCGGGCCTTCGATACCCTGGAAACGACCGGTCTGGACGCGGCATTGGGCATCGACGATATTCCGAGCAAATTGGAATTGATGGTCAAGGGGGCCGGGAACCCCAACGACTATTTCAGCTTGTTCCGTAATTCGCTATTGATCGGTAAGGATAGCCATACTTGGTTCCGCAACAAGGTCGTGACGATGTTTAACGACCACGATCAAGTCGGCCGGGCCAAGGCGAGGTTTTGCGCCGACACCGATAAAGCCGAATTGGTGTTGAACGCGCTGGCGGTCAACGCGCTGACCTTGGGGATCCCTTGCGTGTATTACGGTACCGAGCAGGGTTTCGACGGCCACGGCGGCGATTCGGATCGCTACATTCGCGAAGCGATGTTCGGCGGTGAATTCGGCGCATTCGAGTCCAGAGGCGTGCATTATTTCGACGAGAACCATCCGGTGTACAGCGAATTCGCCAAATTGATGGCGATCCGCGCGGCTCAACCGGCCTTGCGGCGGGGGCGGCAGTATTTGCGGCCAATTTCCGGAGACGGCCAAAATTTCGGTTTGCCGACGATGTTGGGCGGCAAATTGCTGTCGCTGGTGCCGTGGTCGCGGATTCTGGCCGACCATGAAGTCGTTGTGGCGATCAATACCGACCCCAATGCCGCCAAAACGGCCTGGGTGACGATAGATGCGGCGCTGCATAGGCCGGGTGAAAAACTGACCTGTTTGTACTCCACCGATTCGGCCCAGATCGGCACGACCGCCGACATACAACCGAAAAACGGTTTGGCGGTGCGGCTAACGGCGCCGGCGGCCGGCTTGGTAATTTACCGGTGAAGCGACGATGCGGACGGGTTTGCGAGAATCCCGCAAGCTTGTTAGGCTGACGGTCTGTGTTCAATCATGGTTTGGGAGTATGCGATGCGCGCGTTTTCGAAGAGATCGGCTTGGCTGTTTTGCGGTTTGGGCTTGTTGGCCGGCGCGGTCCGCGCCGAGGAAGTTGGCTGCGTGACCACGGCGTGGAAACTGATCGGCGCCAATCATAAGGTCTGCGTCGATGCCTTCGAGGATCCGAAGATTCCCAACGTGATCTGTCACATCAGTCAGGCCCGGACCGGCGGCATCGCCGGCGGGTTGGGTTTGGCGGAAGATCCGTCGCAGTTTTCGCTGGCTTGTCGGCAGATCGGCCCGATCAATTTGCCGGCCAAATTGCCGGAAGAGGAACTGGTGTTCAGCGAAGGCACGTCGTTGTTGTTCAAATCCACCAATATCACCCGGCTATGGGATGCCAAGCACAATACACTGGTGTATCTGGCGATCAGCCGGAAAGTCATCGAAGGCGCGCCGGCCAACAGCGTTTCGACCGTGCCGGTGATGCCCTGGGGCAAATGATCCGGGCTTAGACGCCCAGTTGCTTGCGGTTTTCCAGAGTCTGTTCGGCGTTGATCCATTTCAACAACACCTCATAAAGCTTGGCGGGCAGAATGGGTTTGCCGATAAAGTCGTTCATGCCGGCGTCCAGACATAGCTGGTGGTCGGCACTCATCACGTTGGCGGTCATCGCAATCACCGGTAGCGCTTGACAGGCGGGCAGCTTGCGCAGTTCGCGGGTGGCTTGGTAGCCGTCCATGACCGGCATTTGCACGTCCATCAGCACGCATTGGTATCGATTTTCCCGCAATTTGGCCAGCGCGATTTCGCCGTTCTCGGCGACATCGACCCGGATGCGGGCCTGTTCCAGCAATTCGATCGCCACCATCCGATTAATCTCGTTATCCTCGACCAGCAGGACCCGGCTGTCGTGCAAGGGCTCCAAGCGCAACGAATCCATGCTGGCACGGTGTCGGCGGAGTTGGAAGTGGCGTATCGTCGCCAAGTCGCTCAAACCCAGCGCGACACTGAAGGTAAAGGTCGAGCCGATATTGGCTTGGCTGGTCACGCCGATGCTGCCGCCCATTTGCTCGACCAATTGCTTGGAGATAATCAAACCCAGGCCGGTGCCGCCGTAATTGCGGGTCACGCTACTGTCTCCCTGACTAAAGGCTTGAAACAACTTGGGTTGCTGTTCGGGTTTGATACCGATGCCGGTGTCTTGAATCGAAAATTGCAACACGATGCGGTTATCGTCGCGGCTGAGTTCGTTGAAAGCGATGGCGACGTGGCCGCGCTCGGTAAATTTGATCGCGTTTCCGATCAGATTGATCAGCACTTGCCGCAAACGCTGCGGGTCGCCGACCACCGCGTGATATTGCGGGCCGCAGTCGGGGAGAATCAGGCGGATGCCTTTGTCGGCGCTGAGTTGCGACATCGTCGAAAACACGTGCTCCAACATCTCCTCAAGCAGGAAGGGAATGGTCTCGATCTGCATCTTGCCGGCTTCCATTTTGGAAAAGTCCAGAATGTCGTCGATCAAGGTCATCAACGAATGGGCCGAGGATTCCACTCGTTGCAGATATTCGCGTTGTTTGTAGGTCAACTGGGTATTCAGACTCAGTTCCACCAGACCGACGATGGCGTTCATCGGCGTGCGGATTTCGTGGCTCATGTTGGCCAGGAACTGACTTTTGGCGCGATTGGCGGATTCCGCGTCGCGGGTGGCGATTTCCAGCTCGCGGGTGCGGGTTTGCACCTGGGTTTCCAGATCCGCTTCGTTGGCCTCGATCTGTGCCAGCATGTTGTTGAAGGCTTCGGCCAAATCGCTGATTTCGTCGTTGCCGTCGTAGCGCGAACGCCGGCTGTAGTCGTGATCTTTTTCAATTTGATGGGCGGTGTCGGCCAAATTCAGCAGCGGCCGCAGGAAAATGCGTTGCAAGCGGCGCACATACAAGGCTGCCAGACTCAATGCAATCATCACGATGCCGGCGTTGATCGACGCATTCCAAAGCATCGTCCGATACGGTTGGACCATGCTGGCGATCAGCGAAATATGACCGACGATGCGTTGGTTTTTGTGCAAGATCGGTTGCGTGTATTGTTGGGTTTTCGGTAACCAGTCCGGCCACCACGCCGGCCAGCGCGGCGCTTCCTTTTGGTGGCTGACCAGAGCCTGGCCGGTCGGTAGCCGGATTGAGCCGGCGATGATGTCCGGATCGTAGACCAGGGCGTCCAGAATTTCCTGGGCGGTTTGGGTGTCGTCGAATACCAGGGCCACGCTGCTGTTTTGGCCGATCAGGTTGGCGGTCAGCTTCAACTTGTTGTCGATGGCGTCTTGCAACGCGGAATATTCGCGGATCGACAGTGAGAAGGTCGCGACGGCCAGACTCAGTACCACCATCAGCCGCAGATTGTTGCCCAACTTGCGGCTGATCGAAATACGTGGGGGGGGTGACGATGTCATTCGATAATCTCCGCCATCCGCAGCAATTTGGAGCTCAATTTTAAATCCGCCGATTTTACCGAACCTAAATTTACCACTAGTTTCAACTTGTTGTCGCGCAATGTGAATTGCACCATGCCGCCTTGGGCGGCGAAACCGTCCACGTCGCCGACCAACAGGATGTGAGCGGCGCGGGCTTGTTCGAACAGGCGGGGCTTCAGTTCGTCGATATCGCCGACAAACAGGATGTTGCAAGCCTCCAGCGTGGCCGGCGGCTCCAGCAAAACATGGACTATATTGCCTTCGATTTTTTGACCTTCCAGCGCCGGTAGAAAATGCCGTATCGGACTGTCGCCCCTCAGACAAATCGTGATCGGGCCCATGGCCGGCCATTGCGTTAATTCGGCGAAATGAAACAGATAGGCGGATTTCAGTTGGAATTCCCGGCTGGGGTTATCCAGGGCAAAAGCCGGCTCGCTCAGCCAAACGCTGGCGCTGAGCAGCGCGGATTTAAGCAGGCGGGTAAGCACGAATAGTCGGGATACGATTAAACCCGCCAGGCTTGCGCCGGGCGGTTCCGGAATAAAAGGCCGAAACGGTGGAGAATTCGGCGGTTCGAATACGTGGTGGCCGGATTAACAACAAACCAATGAACTATTGTAGCTTAGCCGGCGCGGGACGGCGGCGGTTGGCGCTAGTCCAATAGTGCCGCCAACTCGGCGCATTCGGCTTCGCTGAGTTCGAAATCGAAAATCGCCAAATCCTCGCGCATATGATCGGCCGAGGTGGTGCCGGTCAACGGTACAATGCCGATTTGGGTCAAAAATCGGAAAAACACTTGCGCCGGGCGGCGGTCCAAGCGCTCGGCCAGATTGGCGACGACGCTGCCGGTCAATATTTTGGGGTTGGCCGTCAAGGTCCAGAAACTTTGGTAAATCACGCGGTTAGTCCGGCAGAACGCCCGTAGCGCCTTGTCGTAACCGGTGTCGGCGTAAAACCGGTTTTGCAGCACGGCGGGTTTGACCTCGGCTTGTTGGTACAGGAATTCGAAGAGCTCCGGATCGTAGCAATTGCTGATGCCCAGTTGCCGGGTGCCGCCGTTGCGCTGAATGGTCTGCATGGCTTGCCACACGGTTAACAGCTGCTGGCGGTCGGCTAGCGGCGAGTGCAATACCAAGCAGTCCAAATAGTCGGTGCGCAGATTTTGTAGCGACACCGCGAACGACTGGGCGACTTGCTGTTCCAGGCTGGCGTTCGGGTCGTAGGGTATGCGTAGCGGATCGTGGCCGTTGAGCGGCGTGAATTTGGTTTGTAGATAAATCGCGGCGCGATCCAGGTTCAAGCGAGTCAGCGCGGTCGCCAGACCGGCCCCAACGCCGGCCTCATGGTAATGTTTGGGTTGACAGGCGGTATCTATACCGCGAAATCCTTGGGTGAGAGCGAGCTCGACCCACTCGGCGGTGCGTTCCTGTTTCCAGGCGGTGCCGTAAATGAGTGGCGGCATGCGCACGCCGGACGCGGATTCCAAATAGGCGTTTTCAATCATCGGTGGTTCCTGCGCTAAAGAGGCGGCGTTATCCTCGCATAGTTGAGCCGCCACGGCTACCGCCCGGTAAGATTGCAGACTGCGGACGGCTTGGGCCGCGATCGGTTATAGTGGTCGGCGATACCTGCATCCCGAGGAAATCATGAACAGATTATTGCTGACCTTGTTGGCCGTCGCGCTGATCGTCGAGGAATGGCTGTGGGATTTTCTATCCGCTTGCGGCCACTATCTGGCGCTGGCGCTGGGCCTGGAACGCATCGAACGCTGGCTAAGCCGCTGCTCGCCGGGTGTCGCGCTAATAGCCATTACCGTACCGATTTTACTGGTTACGCCGTTGAATCTGGCGGCGCTGTGGTTGCTGCTGCACGGTTTGTTGCTGCAAGGTTTGGTACTGGAAATCGTCGCCAAATTGTTGGGTACGTTGTTGGTGGCGCGCGTGTTCACTCTGACCAAGCCGCAATTGCTGAGTTTTGCGGTATTGGCCTGGCTGTACGGCACGATTACCGGCTGGTTACGCTGGGCGCACGCCAAAATCGCCGAGACGGTCTTGTACCGTTGGTCCAGACTCGCCAAACAGCGAGTTAAGGACCGGGTGAAAACCTGGCTGAAGCGTTAACAGTCCGGCTCGGTTAGCGCCGCGCCGCCAGGATGGCGCGCTGCCGAACCAGAATAGCGCTTCCGCCGGCCAGTGCCGCCAGCATCGTCAGCGACCCGACGAATTTGGAAAATTTGGCGATGGCGTGATCGTGGGCCAGCTGGCCGGATTCGGTCAGCAAATATTCCCAGTCGTGAAAACCGTAAGGTGCGGAATGGCCGAAGTTTCCGCCCAGCAACGGTAGTTGCCCGGCCCGAGCGTCGTCGATGTAGGGGGCGATGTCCAAAAAATTTTCGCCCAGCCACCACAAACACAGCGCGGCACCAAACGGGTCGCGGGTTTTTATGAACAGGGTTGCCATGCAAATCGTCGGCATCAGCAACTGGCCCAATGTGCCGCCCAACGATGTGACAAAGGCGCCGAAGGGCCGGAAAATGAGATGGCCGGCTTCGTGGAAAGGCAGATTGACCAAATGCAAAAACGACGAGCCGGCGGCGTTAGCGGCGATCGGCGGAACGATCAATATCCAACTCCATAGCGCGAACAACGCGAGCAATAGCGCTCGGCCCCAGAAGGCGAACTCGCTGTCGGCATAGGTATCCGAGACCCAATCGGCCGAGGGCGTTGGCGCAAATTCGACCCGAGTGGTTGGCATCGGGGCTGGCCGGTTTGGATCCGCGTGATAGCGCAAATACTTTTCGAACACCACGCCGCAGTGGGGGCAGATGGTCGGGGTGGGTTGTGCTAGGGCGTGTTGGCATTTAGGGCAGGTGTCCACGGCGGGCTCCCGAAAACATGCGCTTGAGCGCGGTCTGGTTATCGTCTAGCCTAGCAGCAATTCCCGACCCGGCCCGAGTGCCGGCAATTTCTCAACGCCAGATCACCGTATGTTCCCACTGACCTTCCTGCGTGCTCAACTTCACGATGCCCCAGCCTTGGCGGATTTAGTCAATTCAGCCTATCGCGGCGAGGCCAGCCGTTTGGGTTGGACCACCGAGGCCGATTTGCTGGACGGCAAGCGCACCGACGCCGAGGAGCTGACGGCCGCGCTGACGGACCCCGCTGTATTAATAGTTGCCGGTTTCGAAGCCGACCGGCTGGTGGCTTGCGTGCAAGTGCGCCTGGCCGATCGCGAAGCCCAGATAGGCATGCTTACGGTCGATCCGGCGCGGCAGAACCGGGGCGTGGGCCGGCGCTTGTTGGGCGCCGCCGAAGACTTGGCGGCGCGAACTTGGGCGATCGAACGTTTCGCGATGTTCGTGATTCCACGCCGCGCCGAATTGCTAGCGTATTACCAGCGCCGCGGTTATCGGCGCACGGGCGTTCTGCTCCCATTCCCGGAAAATCCAATGCTTTGGCAGCCTAAGGTGACCGACTTGAGCTTGGAGCGACTGGAAAAGCCGGTCTGAGGCCAAACGCTAGGCACGGTCAAGCAAAAATTTTTGATTTTTTTAAAAAACGTGCTATAGAGCACACTGGCGCGGCAAATTTTGTGATGTGCGTCAAGTAAAAACCGGTTGGCCCGCGTCGATGCCGGCCTGGAACCGGAGTATCTGGTGCCGAGCGGCCCGCGCCCGGCTCAGTTTCGGTGTCGGTTTCGCCGGCGCTTTCATGAGTTTTTGTTTTGGAGGGGGTATTTATGGGTTATCGATCGTATGCAATGGTGGTCGGTTTGGGTTTGGCGGTATTGTCCGGGGCCGCTCAGGCTTACGCGACATTTCCCGACGGCAACGGCGGCGTTTTGAAATGGGGTGGCGACAATACGCCCGGTACCCCCGGCGGCAGCGTGACTTGGGGCTTCATTCCGGAAGGCACGGCCGGTTCGGCTTATTGCGATAGCGCCTGCTCCGGTACCGCGAAAACGTCGATCTGGATTGAAAATTCACCCGGCACCGGTTATACGCTGACACCGTTGACCGATTTGGTGGGCTACATCCAGGCGGCGTTCGACAAATGGGCCGGCGTTGCCAACATCAGCTTTGTCGGGCCGCTGTCCGATTCCGGTTTGCCGATCAATCATGCCGGCGCGGGTGTGCCGGACATTCGCATCGGCGCCTTCGATTTCAGTTCCGGTGGCGGCGCGGTCGGCTACGCGCCACCGCCCAATGGCGGTACCGGTAGCGGCGACATCATCTTCGCGGCTAACTCGTTTTATGCTTTCCAACCGGGTAACGATGGCGATTTGTTCCCCAGCGCCTCCACCGCGCCTAACGATTTCGAGAGTTTATTGCTGCATGAAATGGGGCATGCGCTCGGCTTGGCACACCCGCCGGTCGGCGGCGGTTGTCCGGTGATGCAGGTCGTCGATTCGGCCTGCTGGTTCCGAATCAATCGCGAATTGGACGCCGACGACATCGCCGGCGCGCAATACTTGTACGGCGCGCCGGCCGCGGTACCGTTGCCGGCGGCGGCCGGGTTGTTTGCAAGCGGTTTGTTCGGGGTTTTGGCAAGTCGCCGAAAACGCCGGATGGTTTAATCCCTGAAGGCCACCGGCCACCGGCCACCGGCCACCGGCCACCGGTCGGGCGGCCCTCTTTCCGATGACTTTGGCGCCCGGTATTTGCTCGGCGGCGGCAAAGTGCAGTATTCGCCGGTTGGCGGTGAAATAGTTCACCGCCAACCGGCCCCCGTCTTTTTTACACTTCCCAGCGCTAACGATTCGAGACGATGGAATACACGGTTTACGTGGTTCGCCGGTGTCTCGCCTAAGCCCGTTTCGGTGATGGTCGCGTTGGCGTGAACTCATGTCGGCCGCGACGGCCGGTTCTTAGAATTGACGGGAGAAATACCATGGATTACCTCTATTCCGACACCGGCGCGGGGCGCTGGATAGCGCCGGCTTGCAAGGCCGGTTTGTTTACGCTGGGATTGGCATTAACGCTGGGTTTGTCGAGTCGGGCGGCGTTGGCCGATATTGTCGATCAAGCCAACGACAGCATCGTTTCCGGCGGTTTTACCCTCAACGCCGGCCCGATCGGGCAAAGCTTCCGGCCCGGTCTGGCGTCGCTGGATTTCGTCGAGTTGATGATCAACGACCAAAATCCGGATTTCGGAGCCGGCGACGACATTGCGCTCAGAATTCGCGAAGCCGACATTAGCGGCACGATTCTGGGCGTCAGCGAGACGGTGTTTTTTGCCGATCAACCGGAGTCGCGGCCTTTTCATGCGCCGGAATTGGTGCGTTTCGAGTTCACCGCGCCGGTCGGTTTGACGGCCGGCAATACTTACGTGTGGGAAGTTTTCCGCAACGGTGCCGAGTCCTCGGACCTGGGCATCTTCGGTACAGGGTTTAAAATCGATGCCTATGCGCAAGGCGAGCCGTATTTCGGGGGGGGCGTTTACGCGGGCAGTGAGGCGCCGTTCGATCTGTGGTTCCGGGAAGGTATCGCGACGGTCCCGGTACCGGCCGCGTTACCATTGATGCTGTCCGGTATCGCGATCTTGCGCTTACTTGGCGGAAGGCGTTCGGCCTAGCAAACTTGATTCTTCCCCGCCGCCGAGCGAGCAGAGCCGAGGAAGGATGCTTGCCGCCCTAAGCTAAGTTTGGGCGGCTGCCTTGGCGGGGTTAACCGGTTTCGGTTTCCTTGTCGTCGTCGGAGGCCATATCGGAAATTTCCTTCAAGCGGGCCACGGCCTTGAAATTCACGCTGCCTTCCGGATATTGCCCGGCTTCGTTCATCGCGCCGGCGTCCTGGCCGGTTAACAGACTGAGTGCTTCGTCGGCCTTGGACACCGCGTAAATTTCGAACAGGCCTTTTTTCACCGCGTCGATGACGTCCTGTTTCAACATCAAATGGCGTTTATTGGAGGTTGGTATGATCACGCCCTGGGTGCCGGTCAGGCCGCGTGCCTGGCACAGCGCGAAGAAGCCTTCGATTTTTTCGTTGACGCCGCCGATGGCCTGCACTTCTCCGTATTGATTGATCGAGCCGGTCATCGCCAAGTCTTGTCGGATCGGGGTGCGGGTCAGCGCGGAGATCAAGCAGCACAACTCGGCCAGCGAGGCGCTGTCGCCGTCGATGTGGCCGTAGGATTGTTCCATCGCGATGCTGGCCGAGATCGCCAGCGGAAATTGCTGGGCGTAACAATGGCCCAGATAGCCGGTCAAGATCATCACGCCCTTGGAATGGATGGGCTGGCCGAGTTCGACTTCGCGTTCGATGTCGACGATGCCTCGCGAGCCGGGATGCACGGTCGCGGTGATTCGGGCCGGCGCGCCGAAGCTGCTGCCGCCGATGTCCATTACGGTCAGGCCGTTCACCTTGCCGATGGCTTGGCCGTCGGTATCGATCAAAATCGTGCCGTCCAGCATTTCCTCGAGTATCGCCTCGGCGATACGGCCGTTGCGCTGCTCGCGGGCGCTCAGCGCCAGTTCGATTTCCGGTTTGCCGATGTCGTCGGCGCCGGATTGTCCGGCGAGTAAATTGGCCTCGGCGATGATTTCCAGGCATTGATTGACGTGGGCCGACAAGCGGCCTTGGTCCTCCGCCAAGCGGCAACTGTGTTCGATTAGCCGCAGCAAGGCTTGGTCGGTCAAGGCTTTGGCGCCGGAGTCGGCGGCGTGGCGGGTCAGCAGTTGCACGAACTGGTCGACGTTGTCGGGCGTGCGTTTGATGTGGTCGTCGAAATCGGCCAGCACCCGGAACATCTCGTTGAATTCGCTATCCAGTTCTTCCAGCAGGTAGTAGATGTCGCGATCGCCGACCAGAACGACCTTGACGTTGAGCGGAATCACTTCCGGTTTTAACGTGATGGTGTTGATGCCCAATTCCGAGTACGGCGATTCGATTTCGATTTTGCCCGCTTTCAGCGCCCGTTTCAGGCCTTCCCAGACAAAGGGGTAGGTCAACACTTTTTCGGCGTCGAGGATCAGATAACCGCCGTTGGCGCGGTGCAGCGAACCGGGACAGATGCGCCGGTAGTTGGTGACTAATGTGCCTTGGTCGCTGACGTACTCGATGCGGCCGAACAGATTTTGGTAAATCGGATGCGGTTCGTAAATTACCGGCGCGCCGACGCCGTCGTGTTTGCAATCGACCAGAATATTCGGCAGATATTGCTCGATCAGGATTTGGCGTTTGCTGACGAATTCGCGGCCTTCGCCGCCGCGGCTGGGCATCAGTAGGTCGCCGATGGTCAGGCTCAGGTTTTTCTCGACTTCGGCCAGATAGGTGATGACGTCGTCGACGTTCTGATAGGTGCCTGTCAATTCGGCCAACAGCGGCTCCAAGGCCAGCTTGATGGTGTCGTTGTCGAGCTGGCGCATTTCCTCGACCAGCGCCCGCCGCCACTGCGGCAGCTCCAGCAACACTTCGCTCAGATATTCTTCCAGTTCCTCGGTGTGTTGATGGAAGGCGTCGCGCTCTGCTTGCGGCAGCAGTGTGAATTGTTCCTCGTCCAGCGCTTTGTTGTTTTGGATCGGCAAAAAGGTGATGGCGTCGTTGTCGCGGTACAGCGCGACATCCATCTCGCGGGCCTTTTTGTCGACCAGATCGATCGCGCTGTTATAGCGTTGGCTGAAACGGCGCTCGATCGCGGTTTTTTTTTGCTGGTAACTGGGACTTTCGAACGAGGCCGGAAAGGTGGCCAGGACGCCGTCGATCAATTTTTCGATGTCCTTGGCGAAGTTATGGCCTTCGCCGGACGGTAGCTCGATAGCGACCGGTTCGCGCGGGTTGTCGAAATTCTCGACATAGGCGTAGGACAGCGGCGACTCCTGGCGTTCGGCCTGTTCGCCGAGATATTGACTGACCATCGACAGTCGGCCGGTGCCGGGTTCGCCCATCACGAAAATATTGTAGCCCGGCGCCTTCATCGCGATGCCGAAGGCCAGCGCCGACTGGGCGCGTTGTTGGCCGAGGATGCCGGACGCCGGGTGTGGGGGCGTTGGGTGCGGCAGGTCTAACGTCAGCTTCAGCGCGGACGCGGGTAGTTTCAGATGGTCCAGCATAGATTTATTCGCTGTCGGGCATGTTCAGCATGTGGCGCATGCGTTCAGCCTTGGTTTTCAGATAATCGACGTTGTCGTCGTGAACCCGGGTTTCGATGGCGATCCGGTCGTGAACCTTTACGCCCAGTTTGGTCAGTTCGTCGATTTTTTGCGGATTGTTGGTGATCAAATTGATCGAGCGTACCTGTAAGGCGCTGAGAATCAGCGCGGCGATGTCGTATTGCCGCTCGTCGGCCAGATGTCCCAGTTTGATATTAGCATCGACGGTGTCCAGCCCCTGATCCTGCAAATTGTAAGCTTGCAGCTTTTTCAGCAGGCCGATGCCACGGCCTTCCTGGCGCAGGTAAATCAACACGCCGCAGCCGGCCTGCTCGATCAAGCCCAGCGCCATGTCCAGTTGAGCGCCGCAGTCGCAACGCCGCGAACCCAATACGTCGCCGGTGAAGCATTCGGAGTGTATGCGTACCGGTACCTCGTCCTTGCCGGCGACCTCGCCCTTGACGAAGGCGACGTGTTCCTTGTCGTCCAGACTGTTGCTGTAGTAGTGCAGGATGAATTCGCCGTGTTTGGTGGGAATTCGGGTTTGAACTTTGTCTTCTATGCTTGCTTTCACTGCGTGGGAAATCCTCAAAGTACGGCCAGGGGGCGGCCGGAATCGTCTCGATGGGCGGTTAGCGTAGTCTGGCGGAACCGACCGGCCCGAGGCGGGTCGGAACACGCTGGCTTAGTTCGGCTAAGCCCTTTGCCATCGGCTCGGCCGAAACGATGGCAAAGGGCTCCTGCCCGCGGTGTTTGCCTTTGCGTTGGTAGGCGCGTTTATCGGCGAAAATTTGGTGTTTGTTGTAACGGTGGGCGAATTTCGCGACCGGGTTATGGGTGGGCGGTTCATGCAAACCCTTGCCCTGCTTTTGTTTTTTCATGCTTTTTTCTCCGTAAGCCATTAAAATAGCGTGTTATTTTAACCCTATTCGAGCGTGAATTGCCTGTGAAATTCCAGAAAGACTTTGATGTGATCGTGGTCGGCGGCGGCCATGCCGGCACCGAGGCGGCGCTGGCGGCGGCTCGCACCGGCGCGCAAACCCTGCTGTTGACCCAAAACATCGAAACCTTGGGGCAAATGAGCTGCAATCCAGCCATCGGCGGCATCGGCAAGGGCCATTTGGTGAAAGAGGTCGATGCGCTTGGCGGCATCATGGCCAAAGCCATCGATAAAGGCGGCATCCAGTTTCGTATTCTGAACGCCAGCAAGGGTCCGGCGGTGCGCGCGACCCGCGCGCAGGCGGATCGGATGCTGTATAAACAGGCGGTGCGTTCCGCGTTGGAAAATCAGCCGAATTTGGCGCTGTTTCAACAAACGGTTTCGGATTTGATCGTGCAGGGCGACCGGGTGACCGGCGTTAAAACCCAGATGGGCTTGGAATTTACCGCCAAAGCCGTGGTGTTGACCGCCGGTACCTTTCTGGCCGGCCGCATCCACATCGGACTGGAAAATTATAGTGGCGGCCGTGCCGGCGATGCGGCTTCGACCGATTTGGCACAGCGCCTGCGCGAACTCCCGTTTCGCATCGGTCGCTTGAAAACCGGTACGCCGGCCCGGATCGACGGCCGGACCATCGACTACGGCAAATTGCAAGAGCAGCACGGCGACACGCCGCTGCCGGTATTTTCGTTCATGGGCAGCCGCGAACAGCATCCAAGGCAAATCTGCTGTCATATCACCCGCACCAACCAGCAAACCCACGACATCATCCGCTCCGGCCTAGATAGATCGCCGATGTATTCCGGCATCATCGAAGGCGTCGGCCCGCGTTATTGCCCGTCGATAGAAGATAAGGTGGTGCGCTTTGCCGAGCGCGATTCGCATCAAATTTTCGTCGAACCGGAAGGTCTGACCACCAACGAGGTCTATCCCAACGGCATCTCCACCAGCCTGCCGTTCGACATTCAGTATCGGTTTATCAGGACCATGCTGGGTTTCGAAAACGCCGAAATCGTCAGGCCCGGCTACGCGATCGAATACGATTTCTTCGACCCGCGCGATTTGAAAACCTCGCTGGAAACCAAGCATATGAATGCGCTGTTCTTCGCAGGCCAGATCAACGGCACTACCGGCTACGAAGAAGCCGCGGCCCAAGGCTTGATCGCCGGCTTGAACGCGGCAAGATTGGTGAAAGGCTTGGAAAGTTGGTGCCCCGGCCGCGAGGAAGCCTACATCGGCGTGATGATCGACGATTTGATCACTCGCGGCACCGCCGAACCCTACCGGATGTTCACCAGCCGCGCCGAATACCGCTTGCAGTTGCGCGAGGACAATGCCGATTTGCGCCTGACCGAACAAGGCCGAGAATTGGGTTTGGTCGACGACGAACGCTGGCGCCGCTTCGAGGAAAAGCGCGAAGCCATCGCCAATCTGCAAGGCAAACTGGCTAAAAAATGGATACGCACCGAATCCGACGAAGCGGCGTTGGCCGAAGAGTTGTGGGGCAAAAAGCTGTTGAAGGAAGCGAGTCTGATGGAGATGCTGCGCCGGCCGGAAGTGGACGTCGACAATTTATTGCAGCATTTCAGCGACGAAGGCGACATCGACGAACAAGTCGCCGAGCAAGTGGCGATCCAGGCCAAATACGCCGGCTACATCGACCGCCAACAAACCGAGATCAACCGAACTCAGCGCTACGAGCATTTGAAGCTACCGGAAAACGTCGATTACAGTCTGGTATCTGGACTGTCCAACGAAGTCAGCGAGAAGCTGAAAAAACAAAGGCCGGAAACCCTGGGCCAGGCGTCGCGGATTCCCGGCATCACCCCGGCGGCAATTTCGCTGTTATTGGTGCATCTTAAAAAGAAAAGCGCCTGATGGATGCTTGCCGGGAAAAACTGCTGCAAGGCTTGACAGCCTTGGCTTTGCCGACCAGCGACAGTGAGATCGACGCACTGCTGCGCTTCATCCAACTGATGGTTAAGTGGAACAAGGCTTATAATCTGACCGCCGTGCGCGATCCGTTGGAGATGGTCAGTCTGCATTTGCTCGACAGTTTGGCGATTCTGCCGCATTTGAAACCGACCCGAATCGCCGACATCGGTACTGGTGCCGGTTTGCCGGGTATTCCTCTGGCGATTTGCCGGCCGGATTGCCGTTTTACGCTGGTCGACTCCAATTCCAAGAAAACTCGTTTCGTGCGACAGGCCGCGCTGGAACTAAAGCTGGGCAATGTCGACGTCGTGCATGCGCGAGTCGAACAATGGGCGCCGGATGCCGGATTCGATGCGGTGTTGACTCGCGCTTTCGCTTCGTTGCCCGACATCGTCGCGCTGACCGGCCATTTACTGGCCGAAGACGGTATCCTGCTGGCGATGAAGGGCCAAAATCCGCGCGACGAACTGGCGGGAATCGACGCCGAAACTCAACTGATACCGCTGACGGTGCCCGGCATAGACGCCGAGCGTTGTCTGATTCGGGTACAAGGAATCAAGCATGGCTAAGATTATCGCGATTACCAATCAAAAGGGCGGGGTCGGCAAAACCACGACCAGCGTCAATCTGGCGGCGGCCTTGGCCGCCACCAAGCGTAAGGTGTTATTGATCGACCTCGATCCGCAAGGCAACGCGGCGATGGGCTGCGGCGTGAACAAGGATGAGCTGGAATATTCCAGTTGCGAATTGCTGCTGGAAGAGGTGCCGGTCTCCGGCATCATTCTGAAAAATCGCGAGTTGGGTTTCGACCTGATTCCCGGCAACGCCGATCTGACCGCCGCCGAAGTCAAATTGATGGGGGCCCAGCACCGCGAGCGGCGGCTGGCCGACGCATTGCTGCCGGTCAGGGAGCAATACGATTACATTCTGATCGACTGCCCGCCGTCCTTGAACATGTTGACGCTGAACGCCATGGTGGCCGGCCACAGCGTACTGATTCCGATGCAGTGCGAGTATTACTCGCTGGAAGGCTTGTCGTCGCTGATGTCCACGTTGCGTAACATCCGCGACAGCGTCAACCCCGGCCTGCATCTGGAAGGCATCCTGCGCACCATGGTCGACAATCGCAGTCGATTGGGCAAGGATGTGTCCGACCAATTGATCGAGTATTTCGGTGACAAGGTGTTCAGGACCACGATACCCCGAAACATTCGGCTGGCCGAAGCGCCGAGTCACGGCGTACCGGTGCTGACCTACGATAAGGCTTCGCGCGGCGCGGTGGCCTATATCGCGTTGGCCGGCGAACTGATACGAAAACACAAGGCTGCCAAATCATGATGCAAAAAAAACGCGGATTAGGCCGGGGATTGAGCGAGCTGCTCGGCGACGTGGTATCGCCGCCAGCCGGCGCCGAGAAGCCGCAAGACGTGCAAAAACTCCCCATCGAATTTCTGCAGCGCGGCAAATACCAGCCGCGCCGAGACATGGACCCGGAAAAACTGAAGGAACTGTCGGATTCGATTGCCGCGCAGGGCATCATTCAGCCGATCGTCGTACGCAAGACCGATGGCGATAAATACGAGATTATTGCCGGCGAGCGTCGTTGGCGCGCCGCTCAGTTGGCGGAACTCGCCGAGGTGCCGGTCATCGTCAAGGACATCGATGATCGCTCGGTGATGGCAGTGGCTTTGATCGAGAACATCCAGCGCGAGGATTTGAATGCGCTGGAAGAAGCCGAGGCCTTGCATCGTTTGCTCGACGAATTCGAATTGACGCATCAGCAGATCGCCGAATCGGTCGGCAAATCTCGGACCACGGTGACCAATTTGCTGCGTTTGCTGGATCTCGCGGGCGAGGTTAAAACCATGCTGGCGCGCGGACAATTGGAAATGGGTCATGCCCGCGCCCTGTTGGGCTTGGACGAAGCCAAGCAGATCGAAATCGCCAACAAGGCTGTGAAACAGCATCTGACCGTGCGCGCCGTCGAGAAACTGGTGCGCGAACTGCACGACGAAAAGCCGGCCGTCGCCAAGAAGGTCGACCCGGACACCTTGAGATTGCAACGCGAATTGTCCGAGCGAACCGGAGCGAAGGTCGAGATCAATCACCAAAGCAACGGCAAGGGTAAGCTAGTGATCAATTACAGTAGTTTGGAAGAGCTGGAGGGGATTATCGGCCGGATAGGCTAACAACGAGCTCTATCGGACCGATTCGAGAGCCGCGCGGGCAGCGTGGGGATCGGCTTGGCGGTCCAGGAGTGGGTCTGAGAGGATTGGTTGTCTTCAATCGGCAGATGTCTTGGACGAGAAGCGTTCAGTGTCGGGCTTACGCCATCGGGCTGGTGAAATTGTAGGGTTCGCAACAAGGAATGCGTTGGAATGGTCAGGAAAACCGGCTTGGTTGTGCTGGCATGACAGTTGCTTATACTCCGAAAACCTAAAATCACAGATGATTGTTGTGGTTTCTGGGGGCCGGTTGGAGCGGGGCTTCCCAAGCCCTTACCTTGCTTTAGCGGGTAGGGCTGGATATAATCCCTCGGCTTAAAAGAAAAGGGGAAACGGATGGCAGTTGGAAATGCGTTTTCTACTGTCGGAAAAGTCTTGCTTGGACAGGTCCTGATGGCCACATTGGTGGCATCGGGATTTTTATTGATGGGCGCTTGGAAATCCGCGCTGTCGGCTTTGCTGGGCGGTCTGGTGGCATTGATACCGAATCTGTATTTTGCCTACCGGCTGCATCTCGTCAGACATGGCGGCGCCAGAAAAGTTGTGAATGCCTTTTATTCGGGTGAAACGATCAAATTGGCTTTGACAGCGGCGCTGTTCATCTTGGCGTTACAGATTCCCGTCATCGATTTTTTGATGCTGCTGTTGGGTTACATTGCAGTATTATCGGTATTTTGGTTTGCGCTGCTGACGTGGCGTATTTAGATTTTTGCGAGGAAAAATGGCTAGTGAAGGTGGCGCGACGGGTTATATAGTCCATCACTTGACTCCGCTGTCGGTTGGCGAGGGTTTTTGGGCTTTGCATCTGGATACTCTGTTTTTTTCGGCCGTATTGGGTGGTTTATTTCTGGGCTTTTTTAAGACCGTCGTCGGCAAGGCAACCACCGGTGTGCCGGGCTTGGCACAGAATTTCGCCGAGCTGTTGATCGAGTTCGTCGATACCCAGGTGAAGGACACGTTTCACGGCCGTAGCAAATTGATTGCTCCACTGGCGTTGACGATTTTCTGTTGGGTATTCCTGTGGAATGCCATGGACATGTTGCCGGTGGACCTGTTGCCGATGTTGGGCGGCTGGATGGGAATCCCCTATTTGCGCGTGGTACCGAGTACCGATTTGAACGGGACTTTCGCGTTGTCGCTGAGCGTATTCGTGCTGATCTTCTTTTACAGCATCAAGATTAAGGGCGTATTGGGTTTCATCAAGGAATTCACGCTGACGCCTTTCCATCATCCGGTCATGATTCCGTTCAACCTGATCCTGAAAACCGTGGAAGAGCTGGCCAAGCCGATTTCTCTGGGTTTGCGGTTGTTCGGTAACTTGTATGCCGGCGAATTGATCTTTATTCTGATCGCGTTGCTGCCGCCGGCGATACAACCGATCTTGGGTTTTCCTTGGGCGATATTTCACATTCTGGTTATCACGCTGCAAGCCTTCATCTTCATGGTCCTGACTATCGTTTATTTGAGTTTGGCCCACGAAGACCACTAATTCATTCACTTTATAACTACTTACCTTTTATTAGGAGACACTATGGAAATCGCATCATTAATTGCCAATGTTCAAGCCTCTACCGCAATCGCAGTGGGCATTATCCTCGGCTTGGCCGCCATTGGCACCGCGATTGGTTTCGGTCTGTTGGGCGGTAAATTCCTGGAAGCCGCCGCTCGCCAACCTGAATTGGTGCCGATGCTGCAAGGCAAAATGTTTTTGATCGCCGGTCTGTTGGACGCGGTAGCGATGATCGGTGTGGGTCTGGCGTTGATGTTGGCGTTTGCAAACCCGTTCCTGGCGGCTGTTCAAGCGGTTGCTGGCTAATTGCAAGATTGTCGATCGGGGTTACGGCATAGCCTTACCTCAATAATCAATCGGGCAACGGTATAACGAGGAACATTCATGAGTATCAATCTAACCCTAATCGGGCAGATGATTACCTTCGCGCTTCTGGTGTGGTTCACCGAGAAGTACGTCTGGTCATACCTATTGGGCGTTTTGGAAGAGCGCAGAAAAAAGATCGCCGAAGGATTGGCGGCGGCCGAGAGAGGCCAAGAAGAAATCAAATTGGCCGAGAAAAAAGCCAAATCCATCTTGAAGGAAGCCAAGGAGCAATCTTCCGAGATTGTCGGTGCCGCTCAAAAGCGCGCCAACCTGTTAGTCGAGGATGCCAAGGACCAAGCCAAAAAAGAAGGCGAACGGTTATTGGAAGCGGCCAAGGCCCAAATCGAGCAAGAATTGCTGCAAGCCAGGGAAAGTCTGCGTAAGGAAGTTTCCTCGTTGGCGTTGCGCGCGGCCGAACAGATATTGAAAGAAGAAATCGACAAGGCCAAGCATCAGGATATTCTCAGCAAAGCAGCGGACCAATTGGGTTAGGCCATGGCTGAGTTAGCGACACTAGCAAGACCTTATGCCGAAGCTGTGTTCAAGCGTGCCAAGGAGGGCGACGCTGTCGCCGCATGGTCCGATTCGTTGGCTTTTTTGTCTTTGGCGCTGCGGGAACCGGCCCTGTCCGACATTTTGAATAACCCTAGAGTGGGTAAACAGAACATTACGAACTTGGTTTTCGACATTTGCGGAGACCATGTTCTGGATGAAGCGAAAAATCTGATCAAGATACTGATAGACAACGACAAGCTGTCGCTGTTGCCGCAAATTGCGACAATGTTCGAACAGCACAAAGCCGACGACGAAGGCTATGTCAATGTCGACTTGTACAGTGCATACGCGTTGAGCAAGGCCGAGCAAGGCAAATATGTCGCCATGCTTGAAAAAGTCTTGAACAAAAAAGTCAACGCTGCCGTTTCTGTCGATAAATCGTTAATTGGGGGCATACTCGCCAGAGCCGGCGATAAAGTCATCGACGGTTCCGTCAGAGGCCAGCTTCATCAATTAGCCAAAAGACTTTAAGAGTTAGAGCGGGAAAATAACATGCAATTAAATCCATCAGAAATCAGTGATCTGATCAAGAAGAAGATCGAAAATTTCGACGCCCACCTTGAAGCCCATACGGAAGGTACCGTGGTCAGTGTGACCGACGGTATCGTTAGGGTTCACGGATTGTCGGAAGTAATGCAAGGCGAAATGCTGGAGTTTCCCGGCGGCTCTTATGGCATGGCATTGAACTTGGAACGCGATTCCGTCGGTGTGGTCATGTTGGGCGGTTATCAAGACATCACCGAAGGCGACACCGTCAAATGCACCGGCCGGATTTTGGAAGTGCCGGTTGGGGACGCGCTGCTGGGTCGCGTGGTCGACGCGTTGGGTAATCCGATCGACGGCAAGGGTCCGATCGATACCGCCTTGAGCTCGCCGATCGAAAAAATCGCTCCAGGCGTTATTGCCCGTCAATCGGTTGATCAACCGGTCCAAATCGGCTTGAAAGCGATCGACTCGATGATTCCGGTCGGCCGCGGCCAACGGGAGCTGATCATCGGCGACCGTCAAACCGGTAAGACAGCAATTGCCGTCGACGCGATCATCAATCAAAAAGGTACCGGTATTAAATGCATCTACGTTGCGATCGGGCAAAAACGCTCGTCTATCGCCAACGTGGTCCGCAAACTGGAAGAACACGGCGCGATGGATCACACCATTATCGTCGTGGCGTCAGCCTCGGAATCCGCCGCGCTGCAATTCATCGCGCCGTACACCGGCTGCTCGATGGGCGAGTACTTCCGCGATAAAGGCGAAGACGCGCTGATCATTTACGACGACTTGACCAAGCAAGCTTGGGCCTACCGTCAAATCTCCCTGTTGCTGCGTCGTCCGCCAGGACGCGAAGCCTATCCTGGCGACGTGTTCTACATTCACTCGCGCCTGTTGGAGCGCGCGGCCCGCATCAATGCGGCTGAAGTCGAGAAGCTAACCGGCGGCAAGGTACAAGGCAAAACCGGTTCGTTGACCGCTCTGCCGATTATCGAAACCCAAGGCGGCGACGTTTCGGCCTTCGTTCCGACCAACGTGATTTCGATCACCGACGGCCAGATATTCCTGGAGACCGGTCTGTTCAACTCAGGTATTCGTCCGGCGGTCAACGCCGGTCTGTCGGTATCGCGGGTTGGCGGCGCGGCGCAAACCAAGATCATCAAAAAACTGGGTGGCGGTATTCGTCTGGACTTAGCGCAGTTCCGCGAGTTGGCGGCTTTCGCCCAGTTCGCATCCGATTTGGACGAAAGCACCCGCAAGCAAATCGAGCGCGGCCAACGCGTCACCGAGTTGATGAAGCAAAACCAATACGCGCCGATGTCGGTTGCCGAAATGGGTGTTTCGTTATACGCGGCGAACTCCGGTTTCCTGGATAGCTTGGAAGTCAAGCAGGTCCGTGCGTTCGAAGCCGCGCTGCTGGATTTCATGCGCAACGAAGAGTCCGCGCTGATGGCTAAAATCAACGAGAAAGGCGACTACAACGACGAAATTCAAAAAGGCATTCACAGCGCCATCGAGCGTTTCGTCAAGACCGGTAGCTGGTAAAGGGTCCGCACATGGCTGTTGGCAAAGAGATACGTACCAAGATCGCGAGTATCAAAAATACTCAGAAGATCACCCGAGCCATGGAAATGGTGGCGGCGAGCAAGATGCGGAAAACCAAGGACCGCATGCAAGCAACCCGGCCTTACGCAAAAAAAATAGGTCAGATCATTCGGCATCTGGCCTATGCCAATCCGGAATATAAACATCCGTTCCTGATCGAACGCGAGGTTAAGCGGGTAGGCATTATCGTGGTCAGTTCCGACCGCGGCTTGTGCGGCGGTTTGAACGCCAACCTGTTCAGGAAGATCTTGGTCGAAATGCAGCAATGGCGTGCTAACGGCATCGAAATCGATGTGTGCGCGATCGGCGGCAAGGCGGCCGTGTTTTTCAACCTGCTGAATGCCAACCTGATCGGTCAAGCAACCAAGCTCGGCGATACGCCGCACCAAACCGACATCATCGGAACCGTGAAAATCATGCTGGATGCCTACGAAGCCGGCCGGATCGACCAAGTGTTTCTGATCAGCAACGATTTCGTTAACACGATGACGCAGAAACCGGTGCTGCAACAACTGCTGCCGGTGCAAGTCGGCGAGTTGGAACCGGCTTTGTCCGGCCATTGGGATTATTTGTACGAGCCCAATGCCAAGGACGTTCTGGACAGTTTGCTGATTCGTTACGTCGAATCCACAGTGTTTCAAGGTTTGGTGGAAAACAACGCTTGCGAGCAGGCCGCCCGGATGGTGGCGATGAAGAGTGCTTCCGACAATGCCGGAAACATCATCAAGGAATTGCAACTGGTTTACAACAAAGCCAGACAGGCCGCCATCACCCAGGAAATTTCCGAGATCGTTGCCGGTGCATCCGCCGTTTAGGCCTTTCAAGACAAGTTTTAGATAGATTTTTAAAGAGGACGACATAATGAGTTTGGGTAAAATCGTTCAGATCATCGGAGCGGTCGTCGACGTGGAATTTCCGCGCGAAAACCTGCCGAAAGTATACGACGCGTTGAATGTTGACGGCGGTCTGGTTCTGGAAGTCCAGCAACAATTGGGCGACGGCGTGGTTCGCACGATTGCGATGGGTTCTACCGACGGTCTGAAACGCGGCGCCGGCGTCAGCAACACCGGTGAAGCGATCAAGGTACCGGTCGGCCAAGCCACGCTGGGCCGTATCATGAACGTCCTCGGCGACGCCATCGACGAAAAAGGGCCTATCGGCGAGAAAGAAAAATGGGTTATCCACCGCGACGCGCCCTCTTACGCCGATCAAGCGCCAGCCAATGAGTTGCTGGAAACCGGCATCAAGGTGATCGACTTGGTTTGCCCGTTCGCCAAAGGCGGTAAAGTCGGCCTGTTCGGCGGCGCGGGCGTAGGTAAGACCGTGAACATGATGGAATTGATCCGTAACATCGCGATCGAGCACAGCGGTTATTCGGTATTTGCCGGTGTGGGTGAGCGGACCCGCGAAGGTAACGACTTCTATCACGAAATGACCGATTCCAACGTTATCGACAAAGTATCGTTGGTTTACGGACAGATGAACGAGCCGCCGGGAAACCGTTTGCGCGTTGCGTTGACCGGTCTGACCATGGCGGAGTTTTTCCGTGATGAAGGCCGTGACGTGTTGTTCTTCGTCGATAACATTTATCGTTATACCCTGGCCGGTACCGAAGTATCGGCGTTGTTGGGCCGTATGCCTTCCGCGGTAGGTTACCAACCGACCCTGGCCGAAGAGATGGGCGTTCTGCAAGAACGGATTACCTCGACCAAAACCGGTTCTATCACGTCTATCCAAGCGGTTTACGTACCGGCCGACGACTTGACCGACCCGTCGCCAGCCACTACGTTCGCTCACTTGGACGCGACCGTGGTATTGTCCCGTCAAATCGCCGAGTTGGGTATTTACCCGGCGATCGATCCGCTGGATTCCACCAGCCGTCAGTTGGACCCGCTGGTGATCGGCCAGGAACATTACGAAACCGCCCGAACCGTGCAAGGTATCTTGCAACGCTATAAAGAGTTGCGTGACATCATCGCCATCTTGGGTATGGACGAATTGTCCGAAGAAGATAAACTGACGGTGGCTCGCGCGCGTAAAGTGCAACGCTTCCTGTCGCAACCGTTCTTCGTGGCCGAGGTATTTACCGGTTCGCCCGGCAAATACGTGTCCTTGAAAGACACCATCGCCGGCTTCAAAGGCATTATCAGCGGCGAGTACGACAGCTTGCCCGAACAAGCTTTTTATATGGTGGGAACAATCGACGAAGCCATCGAAAAAGCCAAAAACATGTAACTCGGCATAGGAGGGTTCGATCATGGTAATGACCATCCATGTTGACATAGTCAGCGCCGAGCAGGAAATCTATTCCGGTTTGGCGGAAATGTTGTTCGCGCCGGCCGAAATGGGCGATGTCGGTATCGCGGCGCGGCACGCACCGCTGATCACTAAATTGAAACCCGGCGAAGTCAGGGTCAAGATCAGCGACAAGGAGCAGCACGCGTTTTACATTACCGGCGGCTTCCTGGAAGTGCAGCCGCATGTCGCCACGGTATTGGCCGACACCGCGATTAGGGCCAAGGACATTGACGAAGCCGCCGCCTTGCAAGCCAAGGCCAAAGCCGAGGAAATGCTGTCCGACAAGAGCGGTAAAATCGACTATGCCCTCGCGCAGGCCGAATTGGCCGACGCGGTCATGAAGCTACGGACTCTGGATAGATTAAGAAAACGTGGCGCGTAAGCTCGGAATCGCGTAAAAATACAGCCCGATGGCGCTAGACGTCATCGGGCTTTTTTGTTTTAGGAATCACGATGTCGATAAAAACCATAATACTCGCCGCCGGCCAAGGTACGCGGATGCGTTCGGCTCGGCCCAAAGTGCTACATGAAATCGCCAACCGGGCATTGCTGGAGCACGTATACCTAACTAGCCGCGGGCTAGAGGACAATCAAATCTTTATCGTCTACGGCCACGGTGGCGAGGCGGTTAAACAAACCCTGAGTGCGTTGGACGCCACCTGGATAGAGCAAAAGCAGCAGCTTGGCACCGGTCACGCGGTACAGCAAGCCATCGATCATGTCGAAGACGGCGATACCGTCTTGATCCTATACGGCGACGTACCGCTGCTGAAAACCCAAACCATACAAACCCTGTTGCGCAAAGCCAGTCTGACTTCATTGGCGTTGCTGACCGTGACTTTGGACGATCCTACCGGCTACGGCCGCATCGTCCGCGACAAGGATCATGCAGTCATCAAGATCGTCGAACAAAAAGACGCCAACGAGGCAGAAGCGCAAATCAACGAAGGCAATACCGGCATCCTGGCTTGCAAGGGCAGCCAGCTCAAGCAGTGGCTGGCAAGGCTGTCCAACAACAACGCCCAGAACGAATACTATCTGACCGACATTATCGAAATGGCGGTAGACGACGGTTTGACGATAGAAACCAGTCAGGCCGCCAGTGCCGACGAAGTGCTGGGTGTCAATAATCGCGCGCAATTGGCCCATTTGGAAAGGGTTTACCAACGCGAACAAGCCCAGGCGCTGATGGAGAAGGGTGTGACCTTGCGGGATCCGGCCCGCCTAGACGTGCGCGGCGTTTTCGCCGAGCTTGGTCAAGACATCGACATCGACATCAACGTGATCTTCGAAGGCGTGAACCGCATCGCCTCCAACGTCAAGATCGGCGCCCATTGCGTGATCAAGAACGCCACTATCGGCGAAGGCGTGGAAATTCTGCCTAACAGCGTCATTGAGGACGCCGAAGTCGGCGCCGGCAGCCGGATCGGCCCGTTCGCCCGTCTGCGACCGCAAACCCGCTTGGCCGAGCAGGTCCACATCGGCAATTTCGTCGAAATCAAGAAAGCCGACGTCGGCGTCGGCAGCAAGATTAACCATTTGAGCTATATTGGCGACAGCGAAATCGGCAGCAAGGTCAACGTCGGCGCCGGCACCATTACCTGTAATTACGACGGGGTGAATAAATTCAAAACCGTCATCGAAGACGGTGCCTTCATCGGCTCCGACTCGCAATTGGTGGCACCGGTCAGGATCGGCAAAAACGCCACGATAGGCGCGGGTTCGACGATTACCAAGGACACCCCCGCCGAGCAATTGACCCTAAGCCGCGTCAAGCAAGTCAGTATCGCCGGTTGGCAAAGACCGGTTAAACAAGCGGGCCCTGAAACAGACAGTGCTCCGCACTCCCAACAAAGCAGTCGGCCGGAGAAATAATATGTGCGGCATAGTCGCGGGCGTTGCCCAACGCAACGTGGTTCCGATTTTGATTGAAGGTTTAAAGCGTCTGGAGTACCGGGGTTATGATTCGGCCGGCCTGGCCGTCATCAACGGTGGCGAAATCTTCCGCAAGCGCGAACTGGGCAAGGTTAAGGGCCTGGAAGCGCTAATCGCCGCCGACCCGATCGAAGGCCGCATCGGCATCGCCCACACTCGCTGGGCCACCCACGGCAAGCCGAGTACCCGCAACGCCCACCCGCACGTCAGCAAGGACAGAGTGGCGGTGGTACATAACGGCATCATCGAAAATCACGACCACCTGCGCGCCGCGTTGCAGGAAAACGGCTACGTATTCACTTCCGAGACCGATACCGAAGTCATCGTCCACAAGGTTGCCGAAGAGCTGAAAGCTGCCGGCAATTTGCTCGACGCTGTCGGTAAAACCGTCAAAAGCCTGCGCGGCGCCTATGCGCTGGGCGTGATCGACTGCGAGCAACCGGACGTGCTGGTCGCCTGCCGCAAAGGCAGCCCATTGGTGATCGGCATCGGCATCGGCGAATACTTCATCGCCTCCGACATCGCCGCCTTGCTGCCGGTCACTCAGCGCTTCATCTTTCTGGAAGACGGCGACGTGGCCGAATTGACCATCAACGGCGTCACGATATTCGACGAAGCCGGCCGCCGCGTGGTCCGTCCGGTCATCGAAAGCCAGTTGAAAGCCGACTCGGTCGACAAAGGCAAATACCGCCACTACATGCTCAAGGAAATCTACGAGCAAGCTTGGGCGGTTTCCGAAACCCTGGAAGGCCGCTTTATCGACAACCGCTTGCAGGACAACGCCTTCGGCCACAACGCCGCCGACGTGTTCGACCAAATCAAATCGGTGCTGATCCTGGCCTGCGGCACCAGTTACCATTCCGGCTTGGTTGCCCGCTACTGGTTCGAAAAATACGCCCGCGTGCCCTGCGCTATCGAAATCGCCAGCGAATTCCGCTACCGCAACCCGGTCGTGGCGCCGGATACCTTGGTCGTGACCATTTCCCAGTCCGGCGAAACCGCCGACACGCTGGCCGCTTTGCAGGAAGCTAAAAAGCTCGGCGTCAAGCACTCGCTGGTGATCTGCAACGCGCCGGAAAGCTCGCTGGTGCGCGAATCCGAATTGGTGTTGATGACCCGCGCCGGCCCGGAAATCGGCGTCGCTTCGACCAAGGCCTTTACCACCCAGTTGGTGGCCTTGTTGATGCTGATCATCGTGGTCGGCCGCCGCTTCGATCTCAGTGCCGAGAAAGAGGAACACATCGTCTCGCAACTGTTCGCCCTGCCCGGCAACATCGAAAAAGTGCTGAAGCTGGACAACGCCATCGAACTGTTGTCGCAGCGTTTCGCCGATAAGCACAATGCCTTGTTTCTCGGCCGCGGCACCCATTACCCGATCGCGATGGAAGGCGCCTTGAAGTTGAAGGAGATTTCCTACATCCACGCCGAAGCCTATCCGGCAGGCGAATTGAAGCACGGCCCGCTGGCCTTGATCGACGCCGAAATGCCGGTGGTCACGGTCGCGCCCAACAACAACCTGTTGGAAAAGCTGAAATCCAATATCCAGGAAGTCAGCGCCCGCGGCGGGCAGTTGATCGTGTTCATGGACGAAGACTTGGCCGAAAGCGACGCCGCCGACGAGAACGTGCAAATCGTCAAAATGCCTAGCGTCGCCAACGCTATCTCGCCGGTCATCTACACGATACCGCTGCAACTGCTGTCCTACCACGTCGCCGTGCTGAAAGGCACCGACGTCGATCAGCCCAGAAATCTGGCCAAGTCGGTGACGGTGGAATAGCACGGAAGATTGGGGACAGGGGTAATGTGATAAAGGCGAACGGAGATCGACTACAAGCGAAAATTAGTGTTTTTAGTCTTGAATGCCGTTTTGCAATTTAAATCGGTACTCAGAAATACAAAAATTGTAAGGCGGATAAGCAAAACCATCCGCCTTAGAGAAAAAGTTAAAAATTGTTGGATCACGCTTCGTTTACCCAATCAATGCCTGAGACAACGGCAAAAATTTTTACTCTTAGGAACATGAACCTCAGTCCTTCACTTGAATCCCTTGCCGCCGACGGTAGTGCCGCAAAAACCAACGAATTGACTCGTTGCGAAGCCGCCAATTTTCGCTGGGAGCAAGCAGTTTCGGATCAGCGTGCTTACGATTACAGCGACTACGTCGGCGATGTAGCGACTCATCCGGATTGGAAGGCGGAGCATAAAAGCTATTTGGCAACGTCCGTTCACGTCGCCAAGGATTTGCCCAGAAGCGCCGAAACCTTTACGGCTATAAACGGCCCGGCGCACTTGAACGAATCATTGGACAACACCTATTTATTGCGGTTGGAATCCATCGGTTATCTATTCGACGATCCTCTGCTGTCCGCTACCGCTCAAGCCTTTTGGCAACGCTTTTACAACTCACGGAAAGACTTAGGGAAAAGCGATTTGCCCGAGGATGCCGAATTATTGCGTAGCGAATTCGTGCGGCTTTGGAACGATAAACGGACCCAAATGCGCCCGTTGTTCGCCACTTTTTTGAACGATTTCGAAGGCGGCAACCTGGATAAACTGATCAAAGCCGATTGGCCGCACATCTTGCGCGACCGACTGGGCCTGACCCATTGGCCCAGTACCGCCGGCAAACCCTTGGCTGTGGCCTTGATGTGTTATCAGGTGGACGAAGTGCGGCGCGCGCGGACTCTAGCGGGTCGGAAAGGTGCCGTTGCTAGTTTTACTCGTCCCACGGTACTGGATGCGGAAATGTCCGCCGCGTTTATTCCCGCACCCTCGCAGTCCAGCAACCAAAGTTACGGCTATACCCTGGATTTAAGCATTGATCGGATACCCGACGCCTTTACCCCGGAACTGCTGACCTTTCCTATCGATTATCAGCCCAAGCACATCAAGGCCTTGGGCTTTATCTCCCGACCGCATGCGCTGCAAAGCGGGCACGACTACCTACAGGCGCGCAACCGCCATATTCAGGGCTTGCAAAACCTGTCGGGTTGCGAAGGTTTCGGCGAGATGCTGGCATGAGCTGGCAAAACTGGGCGGAGCAATTATGCCAAGCGCCCGAGCAAGCAGTAAATGACTTACTGCGCGGCGCGGCGGATGTTTCGCCGTTCGAGCGGATTCAGCCCTACGAATTTTTATTGGCGATCTTACCGCGCGACAGCCGCCATATAGCCGGAAGCCTGTTGGGCGAACCGACGGGATTACCGGACGAAACCACCGCCGATTTGCCGGCCTCGCTGGATGCTGGTCTGGCCGCTTGGCTGACGACGCAGCGGCAAACGGCGCTGCCGCAGCCGCGCAAATTGTCGGCTTACGCCGCGCAGGTCTGCGAAGCCTTGCAATGGCCCTTGTATTTTCGGCTGCCGCAAACCCAGGAGGCGTTGAAATCTGAACGGGCGTCGTGGCTGCAATGGCTGGCTAAACTGACCCTGTCCGCCTACCGCGACCCGGAGTTCGATTACTGGCAAGTGCTGGCCGTTCAGCAAGGCGACGACGATTTGCAGTTTTTCTGGCAATCCTTCGTCGTCGAAGCCGGACGCTTGCGTTCGCTACGTTATTTGCATTTGGGTTTGCTGGCCTTGGCCAGATTGCCGTTGTCGGAGCAAGACAGCCTGCGCAATTTACGCCTGCAAGTGCAAGCGCTGATCAACCGGTATCAACGCCGCAAAAGCTGGGGAACGCCGGCACAACAGGAACTGGCGCAGTCGCTACGCGCGGTGATGGCGCGCAATCCCAGTCTGAGTACCGACCGCTATCGCGGTTTTTTGCTGGAATTGCTGACGCCGCTGGGCGAAGACAAGGCCTTGTCGATATTGAGTTTGGTCGGTTTTTCCGCACAGGCGCGGGCCGCAACGCCGGCCAAGAAAGCGTACCGGCTAGAACCGCCCGCGCTGGCTAGCGTGGCCGACCAAGCGGTTCGCGATGTCAAGCAATCGCGCAACTTAAATCATGCGTGGGACACCATTCGGTCGCTGCTTGCCGATCACGAAGCATATTTGCACCAGTCTGGCGATGGGTTCCACTTCGTAAGGGCACTGGATAAATGCGCCCGCGCGTTTTTAAATAAATACCCGCTACGCGAGCCGGAAATCCAGGGCCGCATGATGCAGTGGATTCATCTAGCTGTGCAAATTGACGCCGACAATCCCCGGCTGTGGATGCTGTGGGAACTGGCCTTGCGCCAAGCCGGTCAGCCGCAACGGGCGCAGTGGGTGTTGTGGGAAATGCCCCGGCGCTTTCCCGAGCATTTGCCATGCCGGGTGGAATTGGCGCGCTTGCTGGCCGCCTCCGCTAACGCCGACGACAGGACGCAAGCCCGGCGTTTGTTGCAACAGGTGTTGCAACTCGATCCGGACAATCTGCACGCCTATGCCACGCTGGCCCAATTAGCGATACGCGACCAGGACTGGACCGCCGCCTTGGACTACGCGCAGCGGGGCTTGCGAATCGAGCCTAGCGATGGTCATTGCGCCTTGCTGCTGGCGACCGCCTATGCCCGCCGCCATCAAGCCGACGACTTGCCAGCCGCCATCGAGCACTTGCAGGGCTTTGTGCAGAAATATCCGGGGAATCCGAATGCAGAGGGCTATCTGCAAAAGCTGCTGCATCGCCGGCAACTGGCGGAACAAGGGCAGTGGATAGACTTCGAAGACGACGCGGAGCCGGCGCCCGAACCGCAGGCGGCAACGACCGAAAATGAAGCTGCGTGGCAGGCGTTTGCCGAATCCGTCCAACACTGGGTAAGCGCTAAAAGCGCCGGCAACGGCGCCGACCAAGCCCTAGTCGGCGACCGGGTGTTGCCGTTGCCGCAAGCCTTGCGCCTCGCCGTGCTCAACGGCCTATGGGATGACGCGGTGCTGGCGAATTGCGACGACAACCTGCAACGGGAGTTTCCGCTGGAAATCCGGCTGTGGCGCTATCTGCAAACCTTGCAAGCCGATGCGTCCGCCGCTCGGCGCGAGCAAGCCAAACAGGCGATGCAAGCTTGGTTGGATGCGGAACGCCAGTCAGCGGAAAAGGATGAAAGTTGGCGGACTTATCTAGCCAAACGTTGGGAGGCTTTGAAGGCTGACGACCCGGCGGCATCGGCTGTCGGCGCCGACTGGCTCAAGGATTTGCTGGACCGCTATCAACCCTTGCCCGCGCCGCTGATGGGTTAAGTCGCAAGCAACTCGTCTCGATGAAATCCGCCCGTTAATGGCTCCCGCACTCTGATAGCGCTTCGCTTTACCCCTTCGCTGGCTGAACTACCGCCGCCAGTCCGGGTCTTCTTGTTTTAAACGTTCGCAATGTCGAATCGACAAGGGGGAGGCCATGAAAACCATCCTATTATTGATCGTTGCCCTGTTCGCGGGCGGGGCGGCAGCGAAACCAACGGCCGAGCTGTCGTCGGCGGCGCATAGTCCTTTGGTGCCTTATGACAGGGCTCAGGCCTTGGAGTCTTTCTCGAAAACCGTGCACGGCGGCATCCTGCATATCGTGGCGAAATCGGCGGACAACGCCGAACAGATCCGGCGGATACAAGACTATTTGCGGCAAACCGCCGCCGAATTCCAGAAAGGCGACTTTTCGTCGACGGAACGCTATCACGGCCCGGACATGCCCGGTTTGGCGCAGATGAAAGTGGCCCAGCCCGGCGAGATTCGTTTCGACTTTAAGCGATTGCCCGACGGCGGCCAAATCCATTTCTCGACCGAATACGCGCCGTTACTGACGGCCTTACACCATTGGTTCGACGCGCAGATCGCCGAGCACGGTAGCGCGGCGTTGCCGGAGCACAGCCAGCACCACGCCACACCGACCGAATAGACCGCGATTTGCCGGCTTTGTTGCTGGCGCTTGGGGGCTCGTTACTGATGTTCCCTTCGGCTCCGCT
>NZ_LUUK01000162.1 GCF_001644025.1 Methylomonas koyamae | reverse complement strand
AGAGGGTCGGCCGGGATTCATGTAAAAAGCTCAAAAAATATACTTAAGTATATGATTCAAAATCAAGAATTCGAAAATCCTTGTTTAATAATTCTACTTTGCGGCGGAAATCGAGGATGTAGTCACCATAACGATTGATGTGATCTAATCGATATGGCGCCAGACTGGACAGAATCTCCTGATTAATCAACACTCCATCAGACTGTAATTTTTTCAACACTCGACTCATTCCAACTACATTATGTAGAATAACCAGGTTAGCAACGAGATGGTTATATTTGACGATCTTTTGTTGTTCATGACGAAGATTCTCAGCGATTTCCCCTTCACTGCCAAAGAACAATTTTTTTGCAAAACCGTTGAATTGTTCTGACTTATTGGTTTCTGATTGAATAAGTTGACGTAATTCGATATCTCCAACGTATTTAAGCAGAAACATCGTTCGGATGACTTTTCCCAACTCTTTGAAGGCAAAATACAGTTTGTTTTTGCGACTATAGGTTCCCAACCGCCGCAAAATGGCCGAAGCTGATATTTTTCCTAACTTGATCGACACGGTTACACGTAGCATGTCTGGCAAATGTGTTTCGATCATCTGCCAATCGATATCCCCTGTAAACAAACGATCAATGTGCTGATATTTATTGCCGCTGTCAGGTTTGTGGAATACCAAATCTTTGATGCCACGAATGCGAGGCATTAATTTAATTCCAAGAAGGTGTGATAGTGCAAAGACCGTGTAACTTTGAGCTTGGGTATCCCCATGTACAGTGTCCGGTCTAATATCGGAGGTGTTGGTCATCAGTCCATCCAATATGTGGGTGCCTTCATAGGTACCGCAAGATATGAAGTGACTGAATAGTGCAATAAATTTATCTGAAACGTGGTAGTAACCGATGCCACCGTACCCCCCGTACCGAATGTGAAACTCAGAAATCAGGTTTTGCTCGTAGAGATTCCATTTTGTGCCATCCGCGGATACGTGTTTTCCAGAACCCCAGTAATTTGGTAATTCAAATTGATTATATGCATTGATGACTTTGACGATGGCTTGTTCCAGGACATCTTCAGTGACATATTTGATATTTAACCATGCCACTTGTTTACGACTTATTCCTCGAATCGATCTTGCCGTTTGTGTAGGGCCTAAATTACAACCGTAACAGAATAAAGTGCTGATCACTCGGGGTCTCAGCTCATCAATGCGGCTTTCGGTGCCAATCAATGGTCTGAAGAGTTTATTCAACTGCAACCAGCGCTCGGTATCAATCAGTACATCCACGATACTAATGTTTTCCATATGCTCGGTAATCAACTGATCGATTTGACGAAGGCCAGATGGCTGTTCGATCGAGGGTGGTTTTTTCAACAGTAACCGGCCATCAACAATTTCTGCATAGGTATTTTTCGGGAATTCCGCGTCAACTGTCTCGGCAATTTCGTGCATTGCTAATTTCAACTTTTGAGAAAAAGTTGTTGGCTCGATTTCAATTCCCGTCACTATTCCATATTCCACCAATTCCTTTTTTAGCGTTTCGTCATCGACTAGTTGCTCGCGATAATCATCATAGCGTTCGCCGTGCTGGATGAATAAATCTCCCGATTTCAGCTCCTCGCGAATAGCATATAGGACTGCTAGCTCTAAATAGCGACGATTAATGGCGACTATATTTCCATTGCTGCGCTCACAAAAGACCAATTTTTTCCAGGCTGTGGATAACCAGCGAAAATCATTTTCATCATATCCATCCAAAGGCAATTGAATAATTTCATGACGATTATTACGCAAGCTCTGTAAGAGCTTTATCATCCTAATCAGGGTATCGTCTTCGCTAGAGCTTTGCGGATTAATAATTTCAATACAATTGAGTAATTGAGCACGCAGTGCCTTGTATGGCTGAAGCAAAAAAGGCAAATGATTACGGCCTGCATAAGCTAAGTGTTCATCGCAGATCGCTACTAGATCATCAACATCAGCAATCAAGGACGAACCGATTGCTTCGACACGTTGACGATCATCTCCATCAATCCGGTAAGCCAGCAAAATTTCTTTTAGCTGACTGACAAGGCGATCAGTCTGGTTCAGTTGCTCTTGTTGATATACCGCGAGCTTGGTACGGGCTTGATTATCCAGTTTCTGAAGCATACGGATCAGCATATCTGTCGCATCATCAAGTGTTTTTGCAAATTGCGAACGAATGTAAATGACTGCCAAGGCATAACGCTTGTGTGGCTTCAGCTCGGCCATCTCACTGGCGTCCAACGATCGGGCAACGTAACGATACTGTTTCAGTTTGGGTACTGGTATATCTGGCTTTGGCAATTGTTCGACTAACACTTGTAGTCGCCGTATATGCTGAAGAAATGAGCGGGTCTCCTTGTTGGTCGGTTTTTTCGGTTCGCGTTTCAATAAGTTCCAGGCACTGCCGATTTCACCGGTATTTACTTTGAATAAAGTATCGATCAGCGTTTTGACCTTTGGATCCAACTGGTTAGTAATACTTGCAAAATGTATCTCATGGATTTTTTCACGAGCTTGGATTGCTAAACGATCCAGCGTGGAAAAAGCGGGTAATTCATAACGATGATGAACTAGCTCCTCCAACATCACGTTGATAATATCGACGACCACATGTCTGGTGTCAGCGGCAGTCTCTGAAATATGCTCTAACCAAGCGCGGCCTTGATTATCCAGTGGACGGACATCCAAATAGCGTCGCAAGGCGGCGATCACCGGAATTCGCTTGGTAGATCTATCGAAACGAGTTAACTCCTCAAATTTTGGCGGTCTTGGATATCCAGTTTGAAAGAGGATATATTGACGGATTACTGGTGGTACATCCTTAATTTGAACGAAATACCCGAGGCGTTGAAAAAGCTTCAGGTATAGAAAGGCAGCGGTACGTGCCGTTGGGCGCTTGGCTATTTGGTCAATGAATTCAATCTCGGCCGATGTCAAGGTATATACATCCTGAATCTCTTGAGTAGTCGGATCGGCTTTCAGCCGAGGATAGGCCGTTTCATGTATCTGGGTCATGGTCAATTATTCCCATTGTTTGCCACTGACCGGATCACGGCAATAGGCCTCTAGGAAGCATTGACCTGCGTCGGCGAGTTGATGAAGTTCATCCAGTAAGGTATATAGACAATCATCCAGCACATCCTCGGTGGGTGTTGGCACCGAAATACGATAAAAGCATCCCTCGCGGTCTATCTGCTGCGCTTGAAAGCGGGTAAGGCAGCTTTGTGTAATGTTTCGTAGTGCTCGCGACTTACCATTTTCTTTCTTATTATTGAACGGTACCAATTGAATGGAGACTTCAATAATGCATACAGGTATTTCTGGAATAGCTGGTAATTTAGGGACTATTTTCTGCGAAGCTTTTATGGAAAGTGGCAATACCTTCTCTAATCCGCGCTCAAATCGGGCTTTGAGATCTTCATCAGCCCCGTCCAAATAGCGCATTGCCGTTTTTACGTCACGCCAACCCACGTAATTCATTAATTCGCGAATATCCCAGCCGCTCAATCTTGCCCAATTGGCAAAGCCACGTCGCAGCGAATGGCTGCTAAATACCTCTGAATTAGCAACGCCAGCTCGAAGGAACAGCTGACGTAGTATGGGGACAATACTGCCAGCCGCAAGCCCGGAATCAGATAGATGACCCCAACGATTAATTTTACGAAATAATGGACCTTCTGTTAGCGTAGAAAACGCAAGCCAGGCTTGGACGGCTTCAATCGGGCATAACCTGGACAGCGCCGGACAGGAATATTCTCTGCCTTCCAGTTGTCGATCGCCCTTGCTACGCGGAAGAAAACAGGTCATACCCTCTTCAGGTTTGATTTCAATGCATTCAACACGTAGATTAATCAGCTCATCCGATCGAAATCCTCGCCAAAACCCAAGTAACACCAAAGCCCGATCCCGAGTATGCTTTAGCACAGTCGCATTATCACCGCGCTTCAGAGCGCACGCCGTTGCTTCTTCTAACCAATGACAAATAGATTGAAGTATCTCCACTTCCAATGGTTTGGCCCGTTTTTCTTGTGCAGGATGCAGGGTCCTAATACCTTTGAGAACCAATCGAATCTTGGGGTCCTTGGTTGGGTCCGGAAATCCATGATCTTGGTGCCAGCGTGATAAAGCAGCCAAGCGATGCTTTAGTGTGTTCAGTGAAAGCGATTCTGCATGCTCAGCAAGGTACTGAGCAACATTATCGACAGTGGAAGGAAGTAACCCGCCCCATTCGATTTCGAAATGACGGATTGCCGAATCATAACTGCGCCGGGTATTGGTTCGTTCGGCTGCGTTCAAATATTGTTCGACTCGATTCATCCTTTTTATCGTTAATTTTGATGTTCGGACAGACTGCTTAGTGGCCACAAAATAAAGCTAACGTACAAATTTCCCTAATGCTTTGTTTGCCCCAAATTAGCTTCTCATGAGGCCTAGATTGAAAAATTGGCCAGGCCTTTGAATTAGGGTAAATAGCGTCCATATTTAAAATATAGGGCGTTTTTTGCTGATTCTGCAAACAGTTTCGCCTTCATCGCTGCAGGGAGGCCAGCCCGTTCCCGGTCATTCAGATCAACGTCTGGTCCACGGGGATAAAGAATGGCTCTAACCAACACCGAGCTTCGCTACAAAGTCAACAACGCGATCTTTCGCCGAATAAGGTTTGCATTGCAGGAGTTGAACGTCCCGCATCATTATTAGTTGTTCATTGTGCAAAATCGGCGAGTAATTTCGGTAGCAGCAACATATCGTCAAATAACTCGATACTTTCTCCTCCATACGAAGCATATTCTCCCTTATGCAAATATCGAAATGCTCGCATACCTGCTGCCGCAGCTGCCTCAACCCCAACTTCGCTATCTTCAATCACCACGCATTGATCAGGCATAAAACCCATCGACTTGGCGGCATATTGGAATAAACCCGGCTCCGGTTTCCAGGAGCCCACTTCGTACGAACTGAAAAGGTTGTCGCCAAAATAAGGTGCGAGACCACTAATTTCCAGTGATTGCCGGATTTTTGGCATTGGCCCACTCGAGGCGATGCACTTGGGCACGTGTAAAGCTTCCAACATTTCGATGACACCAGGCATCGGCTTTAACTCGCAACGGAACAGTTCGGAAACACGCTGGCGATAATGTTGTTCAAAAGTTTCCGGCAACTTCCTGCCGAGGCGAATCTCGATATCGGTAAGAATTGCGGCCAATTTTTTACCGCGATAGCGCAACATCAAAACGTTGACGGTCTCATTCAACTGAGGAAGTAAGTCAAGGAACGCTTGGTTGCAAAGGGCCTCGCTATCTACTAGCGTACCATCCAAATCAAAGATTACGCAGAGTCCGTTCATTATTACGAGTTTCATTCCAATTCATACAACGTTTCACTTTGATCAACCTACTTGATAACCAACTCTTAGTTTAACGGCGTGCCGGGATTGGCTATGTCTTAAGGGCAGCGTTTTTCAAGTCATACACTGAACGCATACTACCACTCTACCGCTTTTAGCTAACAAAATGAGAAGGTAGACAACAACATACGGTTCAGCACTCTTATCAAGACCAACGGTTTAAGTAAAGAACTCATAAGTCTTTAAGAGATATCGCGATTTACACGATTCATTATATAGATCAATAACGTAAAGTAGCTTTACGCTAATTTTACGTGAATCCCGGCCCTCTTTTTTGAGGGCCGTCCAATGGTTCTAACTCAAGTTTTTATTCATTCAATGCAAATATGCATGATAAACATGTGATTATGCATATTTTATGTGCATTTTAATTACCCCAAGTGTGCCCTACAATGCATTCGAAAGGTCTCAGATAGGAAAAACTTCAAAAAGCCAGTGTGGGCGCGTTTTGTTCGAACGACTCGGAGACAAGAACAAGCATATGGAGGAAAACGATGAAAAAACTAATATTTTTGCTAGCACTACTTGCTTCTGCGCCGCTTTCGGCCGATGGGGACCACGTTGCTGGCATCGGGCAAGAACAACTTGGCACGGCGAATTTTGCCGTTTCTTGTTCACCGGCAGTTCAATTAGAGTTCAACCGCGCGGTGGCTATGCTGCATTCCTTTTGGTACGACGAAGCCAAAAAAACCTTTGCTCATATCTCGGAAGTTGAACCTGATTGTGTGATGGCACAGTGGGGTATTGCAATGAGCCTTTATCACCAGTTATGGGCAACACCACCCACAGTGGCAGAATTACAGGAAGGTCGTGACGCTTTAACGCGAGCACAAGGGTTACACGTGAAAACCGACCGCGAACGCTTGTACTTGGAGGCAGCCGCCCAACTATACCGCTTGGAAGAAGCTGACTATGGCCGCCGTAAATTGGCTTACACACAGGCGATGGCAAAGGTGCAAGCGCAGTTTCCCGACGATCCTGAAGCCAATGTCTTCTATGCGTTAGCCTTGATTTCCACCACCGATCCTCATGACAAGACCTATGCACAATCCAAAAATGCTTTGACCCTATTGCAAAAGGTATTGGATCAGATTCCCGATCATCCCGGTGTGGCCCATTACATCATTCATGCTAGTGACAATCCCGACTTGGCTTCGCAGGGTTTGGCCGCAGCCCGAGCCTATGCTCACATAGCTCCCGCCGTACCGCACGCGCTGCATATGCCATCGCATATTTTCATTCGTTTAGGATTATGGGAAGACGCGGCCGCGTCGAATTTGGCCGCCTATCTCGCTGCCAAAGACTATGCAAAGCTCAACTTTCCCGGCAAGGTTTGGGATCAAGAACTCCATTTCATGGATTACTTAATGTATGCCTACTTGCAAGACGGCCAAAACAGCAAAGCCGAAACGTTATGGAAGGAGGCTGACAAGATTAAAAAGACCCATCCAGAAAATTCGACGTCGGCTTACGCTTTAGCCGCAATACCGGCTCGTTATTTCATTGAGCGCCACGCATGGAAAGAAGCCGCAAAGCTTTCCTTACAGCCAAGTGATTTTCCGTGGGATCAGTTTGGCTGGTGTGAAGCCATTACGCAATTTGCCCGCGGTTTGGGCGCTGCCAGAAGCGGCGATCTGCAACAGGCACAAATCAGTGAAGTCCGATTGGGAGTCCTCAGAGACGCGGCAACAGCCGAGAATAATGCCTACGCGGCGGACCAAATCGAAATTCAACGGCTGGCCGTGGCGGCCTGGATCGCTTTGGCTGACCATCGGGAACAAGAGGCAGAAGCATTGCTGCATAACGCAGCTGATCTGGAAGACATTACCGAGAAAGATAACGTCACGCCGGGTCCCATCCTACCTGCCCGTGAAATGCTGGGCGATTTATTTCTCGAACTGCACAGGCCGGAAGCCGCCGCAGAAGCTTATCGGTCGTCATTACAAAAATCGCCCAAGCGCTTGTATGGCCAGCAAGGACTGCGGCTTGCAGAACAACAGTTGCCAGTTCAAACACAATGATGCCAAATTTTTGAACAACGCTTGTTTTAGCGCGGATCGTTGGAGGTCCGCGCTATTCTCCTGACGCTATCCATAAGATCCTGTGAGATAACGCAAAACCGGGCTAAGCAACTGCTCGTTTAGGCTTTCGCCCTTCCAGTAATTCGATTTCGTTATTCAAAAACTCGACCATTCGATCCCGAAAGATGCGGACTCTTGCCGTCGTGCGTAAATCGACATGGCTAAGCACCCAAACGTCTTGCCCTGGCTCGAGATATTCGACAGGGATGCGTTCCAGTTCGGCAGCCTCATCGCCCAAGGAACAGGGCAGCAAGGCTAAGCCCAAGCCCTCTTTACACATGTTGAACATGGCGACCCCGGAATTCGTCCGATAAGCCCGTTTGAGCTTGGGGAAATTCTTTTTAATCCAAAACGGTAGAGTGACACCATCCCCTAGCCAAGTGATGCAAGGAGGCATATCCGATAGGTTTTTTACCAAATCCGCATGTCCGTATACCTGAAATGCCATTTTGCAAATATGTTTGCCGACCACGTTAGGCGGCGGTTCGTTTACCGCCTGGATTGCGATGTCTGCTTCGCGATTAGCCAGATTCACCACATGGTCAGCCGTGATCAACTCGACATCGACTTCCGGATAATCGCGTTTGAAATCGCGGATGACCGGCATCACAAAACGCTTGGAGCAAACATCGGACACGTTTATTCGGATCATCCCTGAGACTTCCTCAGTGTCAATCTCGATTTTTCGATGGATGGCATTGGCTTGTATCGCCATTTCTTCGACTTGCGTAACGATTTTTTCGCCTACCGGGGTAATGACCCAGCCTTTTGCCGTGCGATCGAACAGCGGCTTTCCTAGGGCATTCTCAAGCGCAGCAATGCGTCGGCTGACAGTTGATTGATTGACGCCAAGTCGGTTCCCGGCCTCAGTGACGTTGCCCGAGCGTACAACCTCAATGAAATAACGCAGATCGTCCCAATTTGTATCATGCATATTTGCAAATCCAGTATGTTAATTTTGACTAATTCCATGCATTTTAATCTGTCTCGTGCTGCCTTACAATGCATTTGAAAGGTTGCAGACAGAAAAATTCTCCGGGAAAAAATGCTGTGACCGATCACTGGTTAAAGCGCTGATTTAACCGGTTCTAATAACTAGATGGCGTTCGCTTAAATAATCAAATTGACACTGAAAAATGTGTCTTTCAGAGGAGAGTCAAGTGAAACTTAAACATTTGCGTCCGGTGCTGTTGATGGCGGCATTACTCATTTCTGCCTGCGCAGAAACCAGTCGGTCCGTGCATACCAACCTGACATCAGGGAAAGCCAAAGTCACCCTTTTGTATAAGGGACATGTTCAACCCATTGAGGGTAAAACCTTCTTGCCATGGTCAACCCATGACGGCGTTCGATCACTGTCCACCTCGGTTTTTTTAATTGAAAGTGGCGGGAAGGTGTTAATCGGCGATCCAGGTGAAGTACGGAAAGGCGAATGGCCAAAAATCATGGACAAATTAGCCGACATGGGCATCTCCCCGGAAGATGTGGATTATGTGTGGATTGATCACCACCACCCCGACCATACTATGCATCTAGGTGCATTCCCTAATGCACCAGTGGTCGACTTTTGGTCGATCTATAAAGATGAGATATGGTCGGACCATCCCGATAATTTCGAGATTATTCCCGGCGTAACCGTCGTCAGGACGCCGGGCCATACCGAAGAAGATAGCAGTCTTTTAGTGGATACAGATGAAGGTGTCATGCTCATTACCCATATGTGGTGGCATAACAATTTGACACCTGTCGTCGATCCCGTGGGGGAAGATCAGGCCAGTTTAGACAAGTATCGCAAAGCGTTGCTTCGAAAAGCCGATTTATTGTTTCCAACACACGGCGAAATTATGAAAAATCCTTTCAAGAACAAGGAATGGGATGGTAAACCTTATACCCCCTAAGAGTTCGACACGGCCCAGATCATTCGCATAATGCCAACCGATTGCATGTAATGACTATCGAGAAGAGTCTAACACCGAGCGCTATATTTGTTAGTCCAATCCTTTCAAAATCGGTAAGCGGCCAAAGTAAAAGTGCAATGTTTCATACGTTGTACTGAACCGCTTGCCGGATTAATTCATAACAGCGAGGCCTTTAGCTTGCGTATGCCGCGAGTGAGCTTAACGGTCGTAATGGGAGATTTGCTGCGTTTCCAGTTTTCGGCAGTGTGTTGTTTTACCTAACGAAATTTCCGCTTAAGCAAAATATTCGCTTGACCATGACTGACGAGTACCAATTTATCTTGGCATGCAAATATGCATATTCATTATGCTAGATTAGAGATTGGTAATACGTTTCGGATTTGAGTTATTTTCCGTACAATTTATCTGTCTATTCTGGGTGTAGGCAGTTAACTAATTGGTCTCTTCGATTTAATCTAAGGAATATGACTATGGAACAAAGCATGAACGAACTAATGAGCCATACGGCCGACATGGGACAGGCGGAAATGTTTTCCAAGGCCTGGTACAACGAGTACTTCCGGCGTGCCGCAGAAAGTCCGACCCACTCACGTTTTTGCGAGGCTGTTTATGGCATCAACTTGTGCCAGCATGGCATGATGGACACCGACGAGATGGACTTTCTGGCCTCATTGCTTAAGCCCGGCGAGAAGGTGCTGGAAATCGGGTGTTCCAACGGCCACATTACAGAATATCTGCACGAAAAGTCGGGCTGCAACATCTTGGGTCTTGATTATGCCGATGCCGCCATTGCCCAGGCACAGGAAAGAACCCGGGATAAAGCCGCCGCATTGAATTTCCAGTCCGTGGACTTGATTCATGACGAATTGCCTGGCTGCGATTACGATGTCATCCTGGCCATTGATTCGATCTACTTCATGGGCGATTACAACAGGACGCTGGCCAAACTCAACGCCCGGCTGCGGCCTGGCGGTCGTATGATTATCGCAGCGTTTCAGGCCAAAGAAGAGCATGATTCCGATACGATTCTGTTGGCCGGTCATACGCGTGTGGATCAGGCTCTACAGACATTGTCATACCGCTATGTTCAGCACGACTTCACTCCGAATATTCGCAATCACTGGATCAAAAATTACGAATTCTCCCGCAAACTTCAATCTGATTTTGCGGCAGAAGGCAACGCCTTCCTGTGCGAAGCCCGTATGGCCGAGAATGGTTGGTTCAAGGATCATGCCGAGCGAGGGACGCTGGTCAGATTCCTGTATGTGATTGAAGATAATGCGAATATCGGGCTCTGTTAGGCGGAGATCCTCTCTGCAATAAATCGAAGGTGAAGGGCCGCAGTGCTACTGGTTATCTTTTTAAAAATTCCCGTTATTGATTGCAAAGGAAAATGACTATGTCTGGTTACGTTGATGAGGTTGTCATACCGTATGACCACGATCTTGGCCCTGTACTGTTCGAGCATTACGGCGCTGATACCGCAAGACGCATCGCCGAACAAACGCCGACCGACGTGCTGGAAATCGCGGCCGGCACTGGCATCGTCACGCGTCACTTGCGCACCTTGTTGAAGAAAGAAGCTCGCTTGACCGCCATCGACATTAGCGACTCGATGATGGATGTAGCGCGGCAAAAGTTTCAGCCCGGCGAACAAGTAGTGTTTCAAAACGCCGACGCCACGGCATTACCGTTTAATGACGAGGCCTTTGATGCTGTAATTTGCCAATTTGGCATCATGTTTTTCGACCGGGACAAAGGGTTTCGTGAGGTTTACCGGACCTTGAAGCCGGGCGGTCGATACCTATTCCGAGTGTGGGACTCCGAACGCTACAACCCCTTTGCGAGCTTGAGCTTTGAAGTGCTCAAACAATATTTTCCGTCGGATACTCCTCAGTTTTTATTCGATCCGGTTTCCTGTCATCAAATCGATCCGCTCAAGGAACAGTTGATTCAAATTGGCTTTGATCCGATTGTCATCTCTGTACAGCGTCACGTCTACGATATTCTTGATGTAACGGCCTTTGCCCGGGCTTTAGTGTACACGCCAGTGATCTTTGAAATCAGAGATCGAGGCGATGTCGATCCCGAGGAAATCGTAAAAGAACTGTCGGATGCCTTCAAAAAGGAGTTCGGTTCCAGTCCGACGCGCTATCCGATGCAAGCAATTCTTTTCGAAACAGAAAAGCCCAAGGTTTGATCTCAGCAAACAACAACATTCACTTTTGATCGATCCAGAAAACCTATGAGACACACGTTATGAAAACAAAATCATTGAAGCTCAATCTTCGTTTCGTTGGGTTCGCGCTGCTGTTAGGACAGAGTGCATCGTATGCTATGCCCGGCATGGATATGCCATCCGGCGCAAACGCCCAAGCGCCTTCTTTGGCCAAAAGCATAGGTGCACCGATCAACTCGGACGCAGCTGAATTCGAAATGACCTACAGTGCCGACGGCAAAACGGTGTTGTTCGTTTCCACGCGTCCTGGCAGCATCGAGTCAAAAGGCAATCCTTACAGCTTTGACATCTGGATGGCGCACAACGTCAATGGTGTTTGGCAAACGCCGATTCATTTGGGGCCGGACATCGACCCCAAAGTCGGCCCGAACATAAATACTGAAGCGTGGGAACTGGAACCCAGTCTGTCCGACGACGGCAACGCGATTTATTTTACCCGCTATCAACCCGGTAATTTTTCAACTGGCGATCTGTATGTGGTACAAAAAATCAACGGGGTATGGCAACAAGCCAAAAGTTGGAATGATGTACCCGAGTTACCTCACTTAAACACTCCGACAGGTGAAGAACATTGCCCAATCATCGCCTCGGATAGTCTGATCTATTTCAGTTATCAGCAACCGGGCGTGACCCAAGACAGCGATATTTGGAAAGTCGAAAAGAAAAACGGTAAATGGCAAAAACCGCAAAGCCTGGGATCAAGAATCAACTCACCGTACCGCGACCATTTGCATTGGACAGGGTTGTCGAAGGACGGCAAAAGCCTGATCATCACCAGCACACGCACCGACATGGGCTCGCGTGGCGGCCATGATGAATGGATTTCTCACCAAAACACCAAGGGTGAATGGCAAGAGCCATTGAACCTCGGCGACACCATCAATACCTCCGGTGAAGACATGTGCTGGTCATTCACACCGGACGGCAAGAAGTTTTTTGGTGGCTGGGGGCCTCAAGGTTCATACAACATGGACGTGCTATGGATCAACAAGGACGATGTCCCGTTGCTGAAAAATTTCGATCCTATTGGCCCGCCGCCAAACCTGATGGCCAAAAACAAGGCGACAGTCAGCAGTATTAAATAGGCGCTAAGTTCTGCGAAAAGAAGACACTTCAGCATTCTGGACGCATCTCGGATTCAGTGAATTGAGGTGCCTGACACTACACATCCGCAGGACAATACATGACATTGCATTTGAATGAAGTCGATACCGGCAAGTTGGAACAACTCCAAGGCAAAGTGATGAATGACGTCGCCGGTTCCATGGGGCTGTTGATGGCGTATATTGGCGACAAGCTCGATTTGTACAGCGCGCTACTGGAAATTAGTCCGGCTAGCAGCCAGGAACTGGCCAACAATACCGGCATGGACGAACGCTATCTGCGTGAATGGCTTTCCGCCAATGCCGCCGCAGGCTACGTCAATTACGATGCCACGTCCGGAAAGTTTTCGCTGTCGCCGGAACAATCAGTCATTTTTGCAGCCGAAGGCCATCCAGCCTGCATGCAGGGATTTTTTCAGGCGGTGATGTCGGTGTATATCGACGAGCCAAAGTTGACCGAGGTTTTCCGTTCCGGTAAAGGATTGCCTTGGCGCGACCACAGCCCTTGTCTGTTCTGCGGCACCGAGCGCTTTTTCCGGCCGATGTATGCGATGAACTTAATCGACCACTGGCTGCCGGCGCTGAACGGCGTGCGAGAAAAACTCGAAGCCGGCGCCCGCGTCGCCGATGTCGGCTGTGGACATGGCTCGTCGACCATCCTGATGGCCAAAGCTTTCCCGAATTCGACGTTCCACGGCTTCGATTTTCACGAACCGTCGATCGAACATGCCCGCGAAAGCGCGCGCGCCGCCGGCGTCGCCAGCAACACCATTTTCGAGGTAGTGACGGCAAAAGAATATCCAGGCAAAAACTACGATCTGGTGACGATCTTCGACGCCTTGCACGACATGGGTGATCCGATCGGAGCGGCGACACATGTTGCCGGTACTCTGGCCGAAGGCGGGACTTTTATGCTTGTCGAACCATTCGCCGGCGATAGCCTGGAAGAGAACCTGCATCCGTTGGGACAAATTTACTACTCATTCTCTACCATGGTCTGCGTACCCGCATCTAAATCGCAGGAAGTCGGCTTGGGCTTGGGTGCACAAGCGGGGCAAAAACAGCTCACGGAAGTGCTGAATGCGGCTGGTTTTAGCCAAGTCAGACGCGCCGCAACTACGCCTACTAATTTAGTGCTGGAAGCCAGGCTTTAATTTTCTGATTGTGTGGCCGCCCCCCATGTAATACCGAAGCGTCGGCTGGGCCGCATCGAAGCGCCTGGCAACACTATTTGTTTCAGTTATCAGCGGTCCGGCGTGACTCAGGACTGCGTATCTGGAAAGTCGAAAAGAAAAACGGCACTTGGCAGAAACCGCAAAGCCTGGGTTCACGTATCAACTCCCCGTTCCGCGGTTATTTGCATTGGACCGGATTGTCGAAAGATCGCAAGAATCCGGTGATTACCAGCATGCGCACTAATATAAGCTTGCGCGGAGGCCGGTCATGATGAATGAATTTCTTACCAAAATCCCAAGGGTGAATGACAAGAGCACTCTGATCCTTGGCGACACCATTAATACCGCCGGTGAAGACATGTGTTGGTCATTCAGTTCAGACGATAAGAAGTTCTTCGGTGGCTGGGGACTGCTAGGCAACCGAATCAAGAGCAATCGATGTCAGCCAATGCTCAACTGTCCGAGCATATTGCCGCGTCGAAAGGTGCGGCGAATCATGAATTCGACTTGGGAAAAGACTGCCGCGCCTCAGGATGTATATATCACGTTGCTCTTGAATCCGAAAGTTCCCAACGAAGCGCCGTTCACGAAAACCGAATACGTTTTGGCAGAGAAATCCAGACCAAAAATTCTGAGCCCGTTGATCACTTATCCGTGCTGCTGATAAAGGCTGTAAAACGCTTTTCTCGTTCATATTAATCTACCTCTATCAAAACCATTTTTTAAGCTGTTAATGTGCGTCAATCTTAGCGGAAGCCATCTCAAATATAATAATTTCAGCTTCGCTTTTTCCGATATTCTCTACCGTCATTTCAGCACCGGTTTCCCAAAACACTTCACCTGGACCGAAAACATTGCTTTGACCGCTATCCTCAATTTTCAATCTTCCTCTGAGTACATAGCGCGGTCCTGGGCCTTCATGAGTATGCAATGGTGTCTTGTAGCCTTTGGGAAATCGCACCCGTATAACATTAGTATCAATTTCCTTAGCTGGAAGTGAAACGTATTTTTTCAATAACAGTTCGCGCGAAAATTTTGCTGATGATTCATCGGCATTGACTGCAGAATTCATCAAAAGGTAAAAGCCCAATATAGAAGCTAAATAAATAGTGTGGCTAAGATGTTTCATACGATTGGTCTCTCTGATAAGGTTGTGGTGAACGATAGTGACATTTATCACTTCCGAAAAACTCCTGCATCGATGTTGTAGTGTTTCAACTTCTGGTGTACAGCGCGGCGACTTATGCCGATCTCATTGGCTACCGCAGTGACATTGCCGTTGTGTTTGGCTAAGGCGTCTTGTAAGGTTTTCGTCTCAACTTGGCTAGCGGCCAACCGTTTTTTGCCGCGTAGGTTTCTCTCGTCCCTCAAAACACCACCGTCAGGACTTACGTCTACGCCGACCTTGATGATGATTTGTCCGGGCGAAAACAAAAATGCACGTTCCAGTGCATTCTCCAGCTCCCTAACATTTCCCGGCCATTCATAGGCCATGATCTGCTGCCAGGCTTCGTTATTCAAAACCTTCGGCGGCTTGCCATAACGATGGGCTATTTGTTTCAACAGATAATTGACTAATGCAGTAATATCTTCGCGACGTTCCCTCAAAGGCGATATGCGGATGGTAACGACGTTAAGCCGATAATACAGATCCTTGCGGAATCTCCCCTGGTCGACCAGTTCGAGCAAGGGGCGGTTCGAGGCGGTGATGATACGAACGTTGCTATGCAGAACCTGCACACCGCCGACTCGCTCGAATTCGCCTTCCTGGAGGACACGAAGAAGATTGGCTTGAGAGAGGAGCGGCAAGCTATCAATTTCGTCGAGAAAAAGGGTGCCGCCTTCTGCTCGCTCAAAAAAACCGCGCCTGAGATCGTGCGCTCCGGTAAAAGCGCCTTTTTCGTGGCCGAATAAGGCACTTTCGAGCAGGCTTTCCGGAATGGCGCCACAATTAACCGCTACAAACTTATGTTCGCTACGATTACTCAGCGCATGAATGGCTCGCGCGATTACTTCTTTGCCAACACCGGTCTCGCCGTTAATCAGCACATTAGCCGAAGTGGGGGCAACCAATTCCACTGCTTGCAACGCTTCGCGCATCACCTCGGATTCGGCGATTAGCTCCGGCCGATCCAATCCGCGCTTCTGACCCGAAACAGCCTTTGGATTCCATGTTTGAGCCATTTTTTCCGAAACGCGCGCGGCGACCTCGGCAATGGCTGAGCGCGAAACAATCATGCCGCCTTCGTTGAAATATTCGTCACCTTCTTCAATCAGGGCGGCTTCACGATCGGTGTAGATCGTAACTTCGCACTTCCCGTCACCGGTGGCAATGCGCTTGTTGAGTACTACCTTTGCATAGCCGAAATTTCGGGCCGCAATGCCACCAAATACCGAAGCGGTGGTGCGACACAGCTCAGGTGCCTCCTTAACGCTCTCGCCAAATGGGCAATGGAAGTTTTCCACGCATAAGCAGCCTGCCGAGTCACTTGGAACCGGGGAGAAGCTTCCGCCAATTTGTTTCTTGATATGTGTAATGATCGACACATATTGTTCGGGGGTGATTTTACCGGGCAATCCTAATTGACGGCGGGCATGGGCTTCAAGATAACTGCTGGCAGTCAATCCTAAGTCTTGGATATGATTGGCCGTCCCTCTTTCACTGTTGTATTGCCCCGCCAGTTTGACGCTTTGGGTAATAAACATCTGTAGGAAAGATATGGCACTTAGTTCGGGCAATAAGGTGTCGGACATACATTAAGCTCCTGGGGTTGTGCCTGAACAACTAATCTAAAAGAGGGCATTTTAACTTTGTGGGCTCAAATGGGCTTGACCAAGGCATCCATCTTTCTATGCTGAATAATCCGCAAAAAACCAAAGGTTTGTTTGAAATCTGTTATCTTCAGTTCTTTGATCGCGTTCTACGGACTGTTTGAGCTTCAATAATCGATGGAGCAATTCTGCCTTTAGAAATTTTCTCCCCAAACTATGTCGTATTATCGAACCAGCGCCTAAAACCTGATCGGTAGACGTACGGACCGCATGAAAGATCAAGGTTCCGTTCAAGTAAGGCACCACACCTAGTATATCGTGGGTAGTATTATAAGAATGGCTAACATAAAATTGCCTATCAACAACGATTACCCCCAAACTTGTTTCTTGAAAAACATGATGTCCCAATATAGCGGTCTGTCTATCTTCTAGGGCTCGATTTAACCAGTAGTAACTTTCTTCAACGCCTAAGGAAAAATGATTAGGATAATTGTTTAAATCATTGAATAAATCGGCAAATAAACCTGATAAAACTTTGCAACTTTTCAAGGCACCTTTTAATTCCAGGCCTGGTTTGACGTTTTCATCTTCTCTGGAATATTCCGAAATACCCTCGATACCATGATCTTTGTACTGACGCCAGCGGTTGTAAAGTATTTTTTGATAGACTTTGGAGATCGAAAAGAGCAGATCTTGCTGCTTAGCGTCGTGTTGCTTTTTCCGGATTTCAGATAACTCTTCTATTTCACTTGCTGACAAATTAAGGTGATCGCCAGGCTCGGCGTTTAATAAGGCCAACGCTTCAGAGGTCTGCGCTTCGTGAAAATAAAACGCTTTAAATGTATCTGTGCTCGCATTTTCTGGAATTCTGCCGTGGGCCAAAACGTCGCCATGCATGACGGAAATATAATTATTTTTAATAAATTCAGTCACCGACTGCAAAGGGTATTCTAGGTAAATTGCAGTAATGGTCGCCAATTCCTTTTCGTTTCCTTCGCTTATTTCTTGTGAGATGGGTTCTCCACTATTTAATTTTGATAGTTGATCACTATGCAGGCCAATGAGCTTTAAAACCTCGTCTGAAGTCGGCATGGCTGCACAAGGAGTTAAAGTTGAACAAATTAAAATCGGAAAAATAAAGAAATATTTCATTGCCATCAAATACGGTATTTTTCATTTTCGCCTAGTGGAGCATGGGCTATTTTTGCTTCCAACACAGGTCCAGATTCTAGCGGTCGTGTCGTTTTAGTCTCAACCGCCCCTTGTCGATCATGGAAAGCCTCGGCTTGTCCATGAATCCAATACACCAGAAAAATACTGAACGTAATGAGGCCAATTTGCTGAAATGCCGGTTGTTTTGCTGTAGCGCTACGTTGATGGAGACTAGGGATAAGATCGGCTATGGCAACATATAAAAAGCTTGATGCGGCTAAGGCCAATATGTAGGGCAACATTTCATGCAGATTTGCCAGACTGAAATAGGCCAGTACTCCTCCGACCAGTGTGGATAGACTGGACATCAGGTTATAGCGTAATGCGTTGGTACGGCTGTAACCGCTTTCAATCAGAATAGCAAAGTCACCTATTTCCTGTGGGATCTCATGAGCTGTTACCGCAATGCTAGTAATGATCCCCAGATGTGTATCCGTAAGGAAAGCCGCCGCGATGAGGACGCCATCGACAAAGTTGTGGATGGCGTCGCCCAAAATAATCAGGGGACCAGCCGACCGATGGGAACGTCCCCTGTTATGAGCAACGCAATTGCCAGCATGACAGTGGCGCCAAAGCAGCAATTTTTCCAATAGGAAGAAACCGATTATGCCAGCCAAAACCGTAGCCAATAAGCTTTGTGCATGCTTTTCGCCGGCAGTGCGTAGTGCATCCGGCAGGAGATCCAAAAAAGCGACGCTCAACAAGGCCCCAACGGCGAAACTAAGCCCATGAGGTAAGATTCGTGGGTGGTAGCGATTTGGAATCAGTAAAAATAAGCCTGCCGCGCCGACGCTGAGCAGGCCTCCAGTGAGGGTGAAAATGATGATCCAAACAAGTGTGCTCATGAGAGGTTGGCCTGAATTATTCTCGAACCAGCGATGAGATCCAGACGCCGCATCAAGCGGCAGATGGAGAGGATGCCGTGCTGGTAGTTGCGTGGTGATGTCCCCCGCAGCATCCACATCCTGGACCATGACGATGACTAGCCTCTTCGAGTGGGCGTTGAAGCGAAGCCATTGCTTGGTTTCTGCCTACAGCCATGTAACCGTGAACGGCAGGCGCCGATAAAATTCTTTTTTCCATGATGCCGCCGCATTGGGGGCATTCGGGTGCATTACTGTTGACGGAATGACGAAATTCCAAATCAGAGCCGCAGTTTCCGCAATGGTAATCATAGGTTGGCATAGAACATTACCTCTAATATTTAAGACGTTAAAAAGTACGCATGGGGTTTTGATCGATCCCGGGCTTGCGCCCGGGAAAGTGCTCCGAGATTGAAGCAGATCAGTTATTTTCCCAATCAGGGTTAGGCTGACCAGCGAGAAGGCTGCTTGGCGGTAACACCGAATTGAGCAGCGGTGACATCAGTGCGAGCCCGTTTTTGCGCATCAAAAGTTGGAGCACGCAGACGGCGAGTCTCGACTTCCCATACCCAACCGCTAATTAATACATCTTTCGGAATTAATGGATGGTTACGGAATGTTTCAACGGTTTTAATGCAGGTTTCGTCAACATCATCCATCATGCCAATCCATTTAGCGAAGGCGCCTTTATCGAGTTTAAGTTCTGATAAAGTCGGGTCTAGCGTTAACGAATCAATATCGACCCCTCTAGCACGAAGCATCTTTTCCAAATCGTTCGCGTTAGCGGAAAGCATGCCGCATTGGGTATGCTGAACGATGACAATTTCCTTGGTGCCAAAAAAATTGCAGGTCAGCATCGCTGAACGGATTGCATCATCGGTGACAATCCCTCCCGCATTACGGAAACAGTGGGCATCACCACCGCCGACCGGCGAATCCACCTTGATTCCGAGGGCTTCATCAACGGGTAGACGCTCGTCCATACAAGCAAGGACCCATAAACTACGGTCATTGTGACCATCTGGCCCATATTGACGACGAGAGGCCCAGTGATCATAGGCCGCGATACGGGTGGTTAGTTGGTCTTTTAACGATGACATAAACATCTCCTGAATTGGTTTTTAGTTCTTGGGTACGTCCAAGTAGCCTGCACGTACCCACTTTGTTGGCCGTGGCTGTTGAGGCCCGACGGAGATGTATAATGCATTGAACGTACCATGTTGATATTTATATAAATATCAATGGGTTGCGCCTTCTGATCTGCGATCAAGTGAGAACTTATAGTTCCCTATCTTCTGATCCGATAATTCCAAATTGTTGGATTCTTGCTGAACTACTTAAAGTGAGAAAAGAATATTCCCACTGGGAAGCCGTGTTGCCTAACAATTTTCAATCAAAACAGAGTGAAAATGATCGTTTGCCAAGTGCTTTTTTTGGAGCCATTTAAATCTTATGAATGGCAAATATGAAACTTGATCTCGCCAAGTCGGATATCATTTAATGTCGAACGCAGCTTTCGGTTATAGGACGTGAGTGATCGACGGCGATCGCCTCGAATTTTCAAGCCCGAATACAGATATAAGACCGACTGATCGAAGCTAAAGAAAATTCCAGAATTGATTGCCTAGAAGCCAAAGTGTCTGGGAAGATATGGTTTTCTGTAAGTCCTTAGTGTTGTATTTTTTACCAATACTTTGGATGTTGATTTTAAACTTGCAGATAAAATCGATTTTTCTAGTATAAACAACTAGATTTATACGACAAATGCACGAGATTATTGGGCATCTGATGTCTCATACATTACATTTAGCCGCATGATCAGTACGGAGCTAGTCACAGTGGATTCTGCTGAAGCGCACGAAGCTTGCGCGCATGAGTTCTTGCTAGGTCGAGACCGATCACCAATCGGCACACAAGTTGTAGATCAATGGGCTCGCTCCCTCCGTCGGGGCGCAGAGGTCATTCAGTTGGCATGCCACCAAGCCACCATCCGCCGGACCTTGCGCATGAAACCGCGCAAGGTCCAGTGAATTTAGAAATTAGCACTCAAATTCTGATCTCGGGAAGTGACCCAAAGTATGGATAAAGTCATCGACAAGCTATCGCCGTATAACATCTTTACAAACTTGTTTCCGGGCGTCATTTACTGTTTTGTTGCCACCAAGTTTTTCGGCCTGTCCTTGATCCAAGATGATCTCGTCGTAGCCGCTTTTCTTTACTACTTTTGCGGAATGGTGATTTCCAGAGTCAGCTCTGTTGTCGTCGAGCCGCTTATGAAAAAGACAGGATTTGTTACGTATGCCGATTACAGTGACTACGTCGCTGCGTCTGCAGCTGACAAGCTCATTGAACAATTGCTGGAAACAAGCAATTCCTACAGAAGTGTTGTCGCTCTGGCGCTTTGTCTAGTAGGCACGGGCGCTTGGACTGCAGCTGTCGCGACGTGGCCAAAGTTTGGAGCCTTTAACTACTACATACTTCTTATCGCACTTCTAGTTTTGTTTAGCTTGGCATTTCGAAAGCAAACCCAGTACATCACCAAAAGAGTGACGCTGCATAAAGAAAAGAGTGGCATGGCACCATGACCATTCTATCGGTTAGAACGAGATTTCGAGCGTACCAGCTTGAGTCAGCGGGTTCTTCCTTTTCTTACGCCAGTGGGAATAGGTTCGTCCTTATCGAAGGGAGGTACTGTGATGGGAATGAAGACAGCATCAAGCAAGAGCTTGGCATTTGCGGGTTTGATCACATTACCACCCTTCACATCACCTCTTGGGATCAAGATCATTGCTCGCCAAAGCAGCTCGAGAAAATTCTTGACGAATTTAAGCCGCAAACGATCCAGTACCCTGGCTATCTACCGCATACGGATTGCGGAAAGGAGAGCCTAAAAATCATAGAAAATTACAAAAGGAACAGGGCGAAGGCGAGAGTAGTGGCAGTTACCCCGAGGTACATAGAGAGCTTAGATACTGCATCGAACTACGGCTACAACAACATTATGTATTGGCCCAAGGAAATCGACTCCGAGACCGCGAATAATAATTCGACAGTGAAGCAGTTCCGAAGTGGGAGCTTCAATGTGTTGAGTTTGGGGGATGTTGAATCAACACAAATTTCGGCGTATCTCAGAAGAGCTCGTACAATCAACTCCGAGGTCGATGTCATGATAATGGCCCATCATGGTGCGGATAATGGCTTTACGACCTCTGCTTTTTTAAAAGCTGTGAGGCCAACGCTGGCAATAGCTACATCGAATTTCGGTAACCAATTTGACCACCCTAAACCAGAAATTCGGGAACTTCTTCACAAGCACGACGTTAGACTATTTACGACTAAAACTGGCGACGTGATAGTTAGCTCTCTTGGGAATCATACTGGGCAGTTCGAGGTAGTGAATCTTAAAGCTGGCAGCACTGCGGTATCGAGTCGCTACGTGGGCCATGCACGAAAGAGCCTTTACTTGCGAAACAATGAGGACACGCTGAGAGATCGCCGAACCAAGCACAATCGAGGCCCGCGGCATTGAGTGATAACAAGACGTTGCCAGTGACGCTTGATCTGCAGTGCGCCTAAGTGCGAGGGCTAAACGACTGCTTTCGGATTTATTGCCGCCATACCCAAAGTTCTTTGAATGTCGTGTTATGGCCCGACCCAAGACGTTCAAAACTTGACAGGGTTTGAATCTAAACTGGTGGCGGCTTTACAATCGGAATGCCGGGCCGTTTTTTCGGAATTTGCAATCTCGCAGACGTTTCTGATTACCACCTTTCGACTGCACAATTGAATCCACTCGGAGTCCATATGAGAGAAACCGCAGGAAGTCCACCGGCATCTTGGGCAATTTTCAGCAATGTCGCCTTATCGATACCAGAATGGCTTCCGCCCATCGGATGTGAATGCCAGGTACCGACAAACATCAAGTAACCGATGGAATCTTCATTTGCTTGACGTAGTGCCGATATTAGCCCTTCCGTTCCAAGTACAAAACGTAAAGGCTCTCTCACACTGTCGAGTGGTGCAAATACCAGTCCTGCAAGAATAATGGTTTTGGTTTGAAAATCCACGTGCCCAAGAATCGCGCCGCCAGTCTCTATGTTACCCCAATGTCTAGCATCTTTATCGATTGCTTGAGCAACGTGATTTAAAACTCTGATATGCCAACCGCCATCATCGTTTACCTCGAGAACGATACTCGGTTCCACGACGATATCAAACCATCGAATACCAATTTTGTTTGGCTCTTCAACACCGAATATGAGATGTCCTTCGGTAGGTAGGCCATCGGCAAGCCAATTCTGTATTTGTTCTGTAACAAGCGCAGCTGCCTTGGAGACTTTGCTATCTGGCATTAGAGTCGTGAGTGACCGACAGTTATCACCAACGAATAGGCGGGTCGGGTCGGATCTTTCGCCGTTGATTGCTTGTCGGAGTGTCACATTCTCCCGGCATTGATCAAATAAATAGCTCACAAGATCATCGACACGGCAACTACGATCACTTCCTTCTAACATGATAACAGTACAACGACCCTGTCCATACATCGAACTTCGAATCAATCGCATGGAGGAAGAATCGAGCTGCTCGGACATTGTTTCAGCCACTAGCACTTTAAGCGATGCTGTTGTATCAAGAATAACACCACTTTCACAACCTATAACCTCGTTAAAGTGATCTCGCTGAAGAAGAACTTGTGTTATGTCTTCATCAAATCCACGAGTATTATTGTGAGAAAGCTGCCTAAATGCATCTTGCATTGATTCAACTTTCGGTAAATAAACACTAGGATTCTTTATGACTGCATGGCGAGCCAAGTTATGAGGCGACAATGACTCGTTGTCTACAAAAGTCAGTTTTCCAAACCCTGCGCGCCCCATATGAAGTGCCACTTTTGAACCTAAGCTTCCACATCCAAGCAAAACGATCGGAATAGAGGTATTAACCGGGTCAATTCCCGATGCTTTTGTTAGTAAAGCTGGAGATAAAATGTGAGTATGGAATGCCGGAGTAACTTCGGCTTTCCGTTCCGCTAATGGGTTGGAAGATAATTCGTAACGAATTAAGTAAGGCAATAGCTCAACATCACGCCCTGGCGAACCCACAATTTGGGCGGGACGTTGAACCAGCAAAACTACAAAGGCCAAAAGACCCTGGCTCCAACTTCTACAGTCTTGATCAACCTGCATGACCGAGCAGCGGTAATACGTATCGAGTTTTTCAAGTAATGTATCTATATCGATACCTAATTCTTGTGCTCGAGTTTTCAAAGAATCTAGATCATGCACCGATTCAGGTTGATAGGTTGACACGATTTGCGGAAATCGAGCGGCATCTACAGCTCTAGCTAAAAACATCTGAATATTGCCACTAACTACTTTGCCAGTGTTAATTTCACAAATATTCTGCGTAAAGTTGGCTTCTTTCGGCAACAATTCTGAATATCCATGAACATGATCATCCACGGAAACATAAAACCCGTTTACTGTAAGGATTGTCCCATCCATCGGCACTTCTGCAATTGCTTTCTCCGCACTAAAAACTATTGTACCGGGACAATCATCCCGTCGAGTGGGTTCCCAGCCTTGTTCCATATTTATAAGTTGATCAGCGGCTGCGCTACGCAACCATTCGATGAGTTGATCAACGATTCGGTCAAGACCAAAGCGGTGAAGCATTTCGTCTAGCGAACCTTCAAATAAGCACGGGCTAACCAGATGCCCCGGTTTATGCGGATTAATATGTGGCAGGTTTAGCGGAAAATCCTTTCTAAGTTTGATTGATGGGGCTTTTAAAGGCCAATCTTTAGTAAAGCAAATGACACAAGGTTCAACGGCTAAAACACCTGTAACGGATTTGCCGTTAACCTTTGCTCGACTAGGTAGCGGAACTTTGATGTTTACATCAACGATACATGTTGTATCGTCTTCTGTTACATTACAAATTTGCAGCCCATGATGACGCTGCAATTGCATAATAGCGTCTTCAAATATAGGTTTCATATCCAGCTGCCATGAGGCATCGGGGTACTTGCGCCTGAAACTATTGCTGCCGCTTTTGAACCTTCCAGGTGGCTGGATACCTTGCTTACCAACTGTAAATTCCAAAGGCTGAACTGCTGTCTCTTTAGGATACTCTCCCGTGCAATAAAAAATGCCGTCAACATCTTTAACGATAGATTCGTACTCACGTTTGGCACCAATACAAGGCGGATCCGATTCATCATCTTTGATAGCTTTGGAACTCGATACGATTATTGCACCTGAACGTGTTTGAGATAGCGCTGATCTGGCATCTTGAGAAACCTTAGCCTTGCCTTTTGTATCAGACCAACTTTCGTTAGATAAGGAATGCCAGGAACAATGATGAGGCGCTTGCATCAGATCGTACTCAAGTACCGTCGTTTCGTGCTTATGCCGTTTCCACTGTTGCTCCCAAATGTAAACCTCAGCATCACCACCAGTAAGAAATTTTGCACCATCAGATGTGGATACATCTGCCGCCAATGTGAAGTTGACGATTACGCTGGACTGATTTTTGGCAAGCAGTTCTTCTTCGTCCTTATCGCTGTTTGCCTCCAATGGTCCAAGCAAAAACGCAGAGAACCAAACGGATTTTTTGCCGCAAATTGAGTTAAAAGTAGTATTGATCTTTACCAGAATAGGTTCAAGATCATCAGTTTTTCCTTCAATGTCTTCCCCCATAATTAGAATCCGGTCGCCATCATCTACATTGAACTGCTTGTCTCGATTGATTTTCACACGTCGGCGAGCTTCCGTGTTAAAGGCTTTCGCATCTGGGCTTAGCGTATGACTTTTACTCGCACGTCGAAATACAAGTGGAGATGACCATATTTCACGAATAACAATCTTTTTATCTTTGTAATCTTTTTCATCGTCAGGATAATCTGAGAGCAATCCGAGGTAGAAATACTGTTCCAGACCAAGGCAGTGATCTTTATCCGGATGGCTCAGCAAAAACACATCGACATAAGGTCTACCATATTCATCCTTCTTTAGTCGTTCCCTAAGATCCTTTGCAACATCACGAATCCCGTTTTTGGGTTCACGGATATTGCAATCAATAAGAATGGCAGATTTGTCAGCATCACCAAACCGGATGAGTGTCATGTCCCCATTATCGACGGGGAAGAAAGTAACAGTAGTAGGCATAGCGGTAGAGTTCCTTAGACTTTAAGAGTCAACTTGAAAAAACTAGATAGCATGGGTATAATTATTATGCGTCTAATTTTTATATCCGTCTACTTTTTATGCCGATAACGAGCCAATCAGACCGAAAACAAAACACAAACTGGGGGCAGGAAAGTCGGCTACAGTTCATTGATTTTCGCCTTCGGTGGGAAGGATGCTTGAACCGTAAGGATCTTATGCAGCAATTTGGAGTTTCCGTTCCTCAAGCTTCATTAGATATTGCAAAATATTCGGAGCTAGCTCCGTCAAATTTGGTGTACGACACTAGTTCCCGCACCTATATGGCTACTGCGTTTTTTCAGCCACAGTTTTTAAGAAGCTCAGCCAGAAGCTATTTGGCCGAGCTCATCGCTATGAAAAATGGCGTAATCGAATCTTCAGTAAGCTATATCGGAACTGGTGTTGAAGTCGATGTTGCTCCCATTCCTCCCCGATCAATTGACGATGCAACAGTTGCAATATTGGTACGTGCCATTCAAGACCGACTGGTCGTAAATACTACTTATCAATCTATGACTTCAATAGAGCCTAGCGAACGCAAACTATCACCTCACGCGTTAGGTTATGATGGATTTAGATGGCATGTACGAGCTTATTGTCATACTAAAAAAAGATTCAGTGACTTTGTATTGGCCCGCATACTCGCTATCGAGATTTCGAATCAAAGCGAAATTGATCCCCGCGATGATATTGAATGGCACACGATTGTTCCGCTCGTCCTTGCTCCTCACCCAGACCTGCCTGATGCCACTAAGCGTGTGTTGGAGCTCGACTACGGTATGGAAAATGGTGAAGCTCGGTTGCCATGCCGGCAAGCATTTTTGTTCTACACTCTCAAGCGGCTGGGGCTTAAGACTAGCGCGGATTCAAATCCCATCGCACAACAAATCATATTGAAGAATCGAGCAGATGTTCAGCCATACATAGATGGAGTTACGAGGAAATGATTTGCTATTTGAGTTGGTTATTATTACTACGCAGGGATATGACATGTTAAAAATCCATTTTTTGAATGTTGGGAAGGGTAACTGTACTGTAATTAAATTTCCTAGTGGGCATTTGACGGTAGTCGATATTGATAACTCAAGAAATGAAGATGAGAACATATTGCAATGCCCAATTCAATTTTTAGAAGAAAATTATCCTAATAAAAATATATTTAGGTTCATATTAACGCATCCGGATATGGATCATATGTCTGGATTAGATGAGCTGTTTATCAAACGGAACATTGTTAATTTTTGGGACACAGATCATGATAAAAATGTTGATATTAATAAAATGCATTTGGGTGGTTACAATAAGCAAGATTGGATAAGGTATCAAAATATTCGAGAACAAGCCGAAAAGCCAAAGGTTCTTAAAATTCGCCAGCATCATGAGTCTTTAAATTACTGGCTAGATGATAATCTAAAAGTTCTTGGACCATCTAACGCGCTGATAAAAAAGGCCAAGGAAACTGGTGAGCATAATCATTGTAGTTATGTTCTAAAAATTGAGCATGAAGGCATAAAAATCCTTCTTGGAGGTGATGCAACCAAGGAATCATGGCAGGACATTCTTGCTCACCACGGAAAAAACGAATTGAAGGCTGACGTGTTCTTAGCGCCGCACCACGGCAGTCCAGCAAATATAGAAAAAGATGTGTTTGCACACATTAATCCACAGTATGTCATCGTTTCTGACCATAAAGGACATAGCTACGATTATCAATATTATAATAGTCTTGCAAGTACTCAGGTCTACTCTACTAAACACTTCGGGAACATAACGCTTGAAATTGGCGCAACCAGTAAAAAAATCACTCCAGAGAGAAATGGGTAAAAAATAATGAAGTTTGACGGATATGCATTGAAAGCCAGAATTATGCCAGCATTTTTCTCAATGATTATACCAATAATGGTGTTTAATCACTTCTACGTCAGTGAAGAGTTCTCTAGGTTTGTCGGAGGAGTTTTAGGTGCAAAGCTTGTATCGAACATATCAATTTCAATGATTTGTCTATACTTTCTATCTGAAATAGGTCGCATGCTATCAAAAAATATATTTCAGCGATTCTATTTTAAGGAAGAGTTATATATGCCAACCACTAACTATTTAATGTTCAGTGATAAGACATATAGTCAACAGCACAAGATTAAAATACGAAATAAAATATTTTCCGATTTCAGAATAAATCTTTCGACTGCCGACGAAGAGAGTGCGGATGAACATGACGCTAGAACCAAAATTGTCGAAACAATGGCTTTAATAAGAAAGAAATTAATGGGTAACAAGTTCTTACTTCAACATAACATTGAATACGGCGCAATGAGGAATGTTATTGGTGGCTCTGTTTTAGGGATATTGCTATCAATATTTAACCTTATATTCTTTAGCTTAGTCATTAAAATTAACCTGGCTTATTACATAAGCATTGCTACATTAGGCATATATTTTTTGCTTGTTATTTTTAGCAAAATAATTATTGATTTCTATGGCAATAATTATGCAAAAATACTTTTTAGGGAATATTTAGGAAATAGCAAAGGAAGCACTACTAATAAAACTGTTTAAAAGCAAACCTCTTTCGAATGGAAGAAACAGCGCAACAACGTACACACCGCTATATTTCGGCGCGATCCCAACATCCTGCTTGGAAATTGTTGGCCTCTCGTCGTGCGCCTTTGGTCCTTGGCTGCTTACAAACGCTGTTTGAACAGGCACATGATGGTATTCCAATGGATGACGCTTTGCAGGCGCTCTCTGAAATGCTTGCCGCTTATGCGAGCCAGGAGATCTATGAGATTGAACCGGAAAACATACATTTGCAGGCCGGTCGCGAGCTTCGGGCTTGGATTAAGCACTTGATCGTCGAAAGAGAAGGCAAGCTCTATGCAACGGATGCCCTGGAAACGGCGATCCATTTTGTCGAGTCACTGGACAATCGCATTATGACCTCCACGGCCTCCCGATTATCCGTCGTACAACGGGAGATCGAAAATCTGGAAATGGGGCTTAATCCCAATGCTGCGAGTCGCATTTCCAGTTTACGACGCAAAATTAAAGAGTTGGAAACTGAGCTTTCAGATGTGGAGGCTGGGAGTTTCACGGTACTGAATGAGACTCAAGCGATTGAAGGTATTAGAGAAGTATTCAGCTTGTCTACCAGTCTTCGTGCAGATTTTCGCCGTGTGGAAGATTCATGGCGTGAAGCGGATCGAGAGCTCAGGCAATCAATCATCAGTGAACAATATCACCGGGGAGAAATTGTGGACCGGTTGCTGGAAGGTCACGAAACGCTATTAAGCACACCAGAGGGGCGAGTTTTTGAAAGCTTTCAAGAGCAACTTCGTCAGTCCATTGAATTGGACCAAATGAAGGAGCGTCTAAGAACAATTTTGAGTCATCCTGCGGTACCCAAAGCATTGTCAAGGATTCAACAGCGCGAATTACGCTGGTTGGTAATGCGGTTAGTTAAGGAATCGGAGGCAGTATTTCAAGCACGGGCACGTAGCGAAAGGGATGTAAAAGGGTTCTTGAAAAACGGATTGGCAGCAGAGCATCACCGAGTTGGAAACTTGCTTTCCGAAATTATGAACGTTGCACTGAATTTGGATTGGCAACGACAGGCTGTACGGCGTAAACCAACCTCCCTGCCACCTGTGGGTTTGCCTGTTTCTGGTCTGCCGCTGGTCGAGCGTTTGCGCTTTAAATCCCTGGATGATGATGTAAGTGTGGACCTCAACTTAACCACAGACTCAGCGGATCTAGGCCAGATTGATGATGATTTCTGGGCGGCCCTAGATGGTCTTGATCGGGAAGCGCTGATTAAGGACACTCTGGCAATTCTAGCTGCGGAAAATAGGCCGATGAGTATCTCGGAGCTGACACGTTTTTTACCACCGATTCATGATTTAGAAACATTTGCACTGTGGTTGGGTATGGCACGCGAGGCTGGTATTCCGGTGGTACAGGATCAACCCGAAGAGATCGAGTTGATCGATGACGAGCACCGCCGCTGGCTGTTTCGATTGCCATACGCCAGTCTCGATAGCAAGGCACTGGATAGCATTGATTGGGAGCTGTGATTGTGGCAGGGATTTTTGATCGGATAACTGGTGGTTCTGTTGGTCTGGATGTCATAGATGATTCACCGCTCGAAGAGACTAGCGAGGTGTCTGATGGTGACGCTTTGGGAAATACGACTGTTGATTCGAATGATGAACAACGTACCAATCGCCGGCTGCGTGAAGCCGCACAGGAACTGCTCAAATACGGTTTACTGGAGGAGATTCACAAACCCAATCTTTACCGAATCGCGATAAGCCATGTTCAGGAGCTTTCGGATATTTTGGAACCATTGGATCTAGCAATAGGTATAGACGAGGTACGGGGCTTAGTTTTTGTTATTGTGCGGCAAAGCGAAGCAGCCGAGCAGGATGACTGGGCACATCCTTTGGTGCGAAGGCAACGTCTTAATTTAGAACAGTCCTTATTGGTCGCAATTCTCAGACAACAATTTATTGTTTTTGAACAGGAGTCCGGAACGGGTGCTAGCGATGCCATCATTGCCATAGACGAATTGATACCCCAGTTGCAGATTTATCTGGGAGATCTAGGCAGCGATGCCAAAGAGCGTACTCGAGTCATTAACTTGCTGGATCAGCTTAAAGGACATGGCCTAGTATCCACCATCGATTCTCATGAACGTGTGACAATCCGCCCCATTATTGCCCACTTGGCTAACCCGGAGAATCTACAAGCACTATTGAACTGGCTTCGTGAACAAACTGCTGTCGCGGCGGAAGCAAATGAGTACAAGGATGAGTTTGAATGAACCAAGCCGATCTTTTTGGAAATAGTGAAACCCTGATTCTTAGCCAGTTGGAGCTTTTTAATTGGGGTGGATTCAATGGCAGGCATCAGGCAACCATTGACCCAGCCGGCACCGCAGTGATCGGTCCAACCGGCAGCGGTAAAACGACCTTAGTCGATGCCTTAATGACGTTACTTTGCGCAAATCCTCGCTACAACTTGGCATCAACCGGTGGCCACGAAAGTGATCGAGATTTAGTGTCGTATGTTCGCGGCGTTTCCGGTCCTGGTGATGGTGGGGCCGATCAGTCCCACATTGCTCGTCCCGCTAAAACTGTAACCGCTATTGCGGCCACATTTAGAAACGAAGACAAGCTGACCCGCTTGGGCGTTGTGTTGTGGTTCGAAGATACGAGTTCGACTGCTTCAGATTTGAAAAAGCTATGGTTGTTTACCGAGTCACCAGAACATACTTTGGAATATTGGTTGACTGTCCACCATGAAGGTGGCATGCGTGCGTTGCGCCAAATGGAAAAAGACAGCACGGGTATCTGGACATACCCAAGTAAAAAAGCATTTCTGGCGAGGCTGAGAGATTATTTTGATGTCGGTGAAAACGCGTTCACCTTGCTCAATCGTGCGGCAGGCTTAAAGCAGCTAAATAGTATCGATGAAATTTTTCGGGAATTGGTTTTGGATGATCATTCGGCGTTCGACCGGGCCGCAGAGGTTGCTAATAGCTTTGATGATCTTACCGAGATTCACACGGAATTGGAGATTGCCCGTAGACAACAGCGTTCCTTGTTGCCGATTGCGGAAGGCTGGGAAAAACATCAGGTACTTGAGAAGGAGTTGCTCGAAACGGAAACCCTCAAACAAATATTGCCCATTTGGTTTGCCGAACAAGCTCATCGGTTATGGAAATCGAAGGCCGACCGGTTAGAAACCGCTTGGCAACAGGCGGAAGAAGTAAAGTCAAATCTGGCGTCAAGGCTTGAAATCCAAAAAAAAGAAGTCGACACACAAAGGCAAGCGTATTTAAACGCCGGTGGTTCCAGCATTGAGGATCTGGAGGAGTTGATCGGAGAATGGCGAAAAACACGAGAGAAACGTGCTGTCCACGTGCAGCAATATCAACAATTGGTAAAAAACCTGGGGTTACCCGATCAGATTAATGCCGAAATACTTGCAGCCAACCAGCAGGAAACTCGGTTTCGTTTGTCGCAGTTAAATGAAGAAATCCAATCAGCACAGGATGAAGCATTTAACCGGGGAGTGGACACGCGTAATACCAGCGATCAGCTGGCAAAATTCAAGAATGAATACGCCGAGGTGTTGAATCGGCCAGGTTCCAACCTGCCATCCCTGTACCACGAATTCCGAAAAGCACTGGCCCAATTCCTTGAGTTGGCGGATGAGTCGCTGCCGTTTGTGGCGGAGATGGTTCAGGTCAAGGAAGACGAGCACATTTGGCGTGGTGCAATTGAAAGAGCAATCGGCAGCCACCGGTTGCGGATTCTGGTGCCGCCGGAAGCGGCAGAAGCTGCTTTGCGCTGGGTGAATCAACGGCACAATCGTTTACATGTCCGTTTGTTGGAAGTGAAGCAACCGGAGTCCAGGTCGAACTTTTTTGATGATGGCTTCACGCGAAAACTCAGCTATAAGGACCATTCTTATCGTGAAGTGGTAAAGGATTTGTTGGCCGGCATTGATCGGCACTGTGTCGACAGTCCTGAACGGTTACGTCACACCCCCCACGCAATGACAGTTCAGGGTTTGATGTCGGGACAATCCCGTTTCTTCGACAAGCAAGATCAAAAACATCTCGATGAAGATTGGTTAACCGGCTTCGACAACCGGGACCGTCTTGCCTATTTGCAGCAAGAAATCGGTAATGCGAAACGACTGGTGAATGAGACAACGGCGCAGCTTGAGGTTGCCCGAGCGCATGTTGACCGCTTAATGGCACAGTCGTTAATCCTGAACCAAGTGCAAAACTTAGATTTTGAACAAATCGATCTTCCGGGTGCGGAGCAAAAACTTACCGAGTTAAACAATAAGCTCGAAGCGTTAACCAATCCTGATTCTGATGCAGCTGTCGCAAAGGCAGCTATGCAGGATGCTGAGAATCAGTTGAAAGCAATTGAGAAGGAACACGAGAAGGCAGTGGGAGGCTGTGCTCGGTTGCAAGGTGATTTTGACCGAGCCGTTGAACAAAAACGCAAAGCGTTTCGGCGAGCCGAGGCTGGACTGATGGGCGATCAAAGAGAACTTGGAGCAAAAAAATTTCCAGAGATTTCTGGCGATCAATTGGATGATATTCAGGACCTCGAGCGTAACGAAGATGCGGAATTACAGGAGCAGATAAAAAATTTACACGAAAAATTAAGCAAGCTGGCCCAGGACCTTGCGAGACGAATGTCTGACGCCCAAAAAGAAGATAGGGGGGCATTATCCGAAGTAGGTAGAGAATTGGAAGACATTCCTAAATACCTGGAACGCTTGCAGGTATTGACTGAAGAGGCTTTACCGGAAAAGCTCAATCGGTTTCTCTCATATTTGAATCGCTCTTCCGACGAAGGGGTTACTCAACTACTTAGTCATATCGACAACGAAGTGTCGATGATTGAGGAACGGATTCAAGACCTTAATCACACCATGCGCAGGGTGGATTTTCAGGCGGGGCGTTATCTGCGCTTGGTGTCCAATAAAGTCGTTCATGAAAGTTTGCGTACTTTACAACGTGCTCAGCGGCAACTTAATTCAGCTCGTTTTAGCGATGATGGGGGTGAAAGCCAGTATAAAGCATTGCAAGATTTGGTGGCCCTGTTAAGAGATGCCTGTGAACGTAACCGCACACAGGGTGCAAGGGCTTTGCTAGATCCTCGATTTCGGTTGGAATTTAAGGTTTCGGTGATCGACCGCGATACCGGCAATATCATCGAAACTAGGAGTGGCTCGCAAGGTGGCAGTGGCGGAGAAAAAGAAATCATCGCATCATACGTGCTCACCGCCTCTTTGAGTTATGCGCTTTGTCCGGACGGTAGCAATCGTCCTTTGTTTGGCACCATTGTGCTTGATGAAGCGTTTTCACGCAGCTCACATGCTGTCGCTGGGCGTATTATTGCCGCTCTGCGCGAATTTGGACTTCATGCAGTATTTATCACGCCCAACAAGGAAATGCGTTTGTTGCGTAACCACACTCGTTCGGCCATTGTTGTGCATCGTAGGGGGCCAGAATCCACACTTACTTCATTAAGCTGGCAGGCCTTGGACGAATTTCGCCAACAACACATTAAAGCTCAGCATGAAGTCACCGACCGAAATTAGTGAGCGTTTAGCAAGGCAGTGGCATCAGGCTCAAACGCGCTCGGAGCGTCTGCTATCTTCCGTAGCTTGGCCTTTGGTCATGCTCATTGGAAAACCTTCAGCGCGAGAGTTCTCGGAAAATATTAGAGCCGTTCAGTACCATGTGCAAACTTGGCAGGACGTTGTCATTGGTGAAGTAGAATGGGAGTCTGTGAATTATCGAGCAGGGGCAGAGCCTGTTCGCATACCCGTACGTTGGAGTTTACGAAATCCGTCGGAATGGGTGGCAGCAGCAGCCGATGCCACAGTCGTCCGTGAATATGCGCAACTCGAGCGATTGGTGGAAAACGTTGAAGATGTGTTTCGTCCGCTATTGGTTCGTCAACGCGCACTTTGGCTTAAAAAAGACCCAAACGAGGTCATCGCTACCGTCCGGCTTGCGGCAACCCTTTCCCCAGGATGTGCGAGAGGTAGGCCTCTACGTTTACTTGCGGAGCATGGGGTAGATACTAAGTTTTTTGAAAGAAACGGTACGTTATTGACTCGGCTGCTTGATGAGCGTTTTGATGGCGCCGTCACCGAGCAAGGTTTGGTTAATTTTCTTGATGCGCTCGAAGAGAATAATCATTGGGTGATGCTGGCTCCACTTGAAAAAGGATTGCTGCCATTTAAGCGTCTGAGGATTACAACGTCGGAATTAGCAGAAACAGAGCTGCCATGCTCACGTATTCTAGTTGTTGAAAACGAGCAATGTATTCATCTTTTACCGGAAATACCCGATACCGTTGCCATCTTGGGAGCCGGGATGGATCTGCAATGGTTGCGTTCTGGTCAACATGACAAAAAATTGATCGCTTATTGGGGGGACATGGATAGCTGGGGGTTGTTTATGCTTTCTCGGGCCAGGCAGTACAGACCAACCATTAGTCCTTTATTGATGACTCAGGCGTTGTTTGATACATACTCGCCCGATAGTGCAGTACATGAACCAGTGGCAGCGCAATCGGCTTCCCCAGAGGGATTGACCGAGTGTGAAGCGTATTTTTATCAATACCTGTTAAATCAAGAACGCGGGCGCTTAGAGCAAGAGTATCTACCAGAGAATGAAGTCGAAAACGCTCTTAATGCGTGGGCTACGGCAAGTGTAAAAATAGACAAAAACGGATAAAGCAGCGGATTTTAATCGCGAGGCATATTTTTACACATATGTTGGCTGTACCCGACAGTCTTAACTTCCCCCCGCCGAATTTCATACAAAACGCGCCGATAAAGCACAAATAGCCACTGATGATACTCAATAATTAGTGTTTTGTGTTGTGTAACGAGAAGGTCGCGGCAATGGGCAGTCTGACTCTTTGGCGAAGAGTGGATGTAAAGTACGCCTGAATTCAAAAGCACACGGCAGAATTCAATGTAGGCCTAGTGGGAGCGAAGCTACAATATTACGACATATTAGGATGAGCTAATTGAGCCAAAACCAATAAAAAGCTACTTGCTACGCCCGAGCAAACGTGAAATCGTTGCCGGATTGGACTAACGGGAGAATTTGGACAGAAACTTACGTTTTCAAAATCCGGCCATGCAAAATTACTCTAAAGCGGTCTCTGGCAATTATTCATTTCAAATAAGTTGGCCTTCTGGTTACGACCCTTCAGAGACATTCAAGTCCTTAAACTTATTGTCACTATGTGACGATAAGCTGCCGTTTGATAACCACAGCTATGCGATAGCGGGGGACGGTAAGGATTCCTTCGTAAATGAGTAACAAGCATCCCCAGAAAAGAAAAACCAAGGCATTGAACAGAAGTGGCCCCATCTGTTTAAACAGCAAATCCGGAATTTAAAGTGAAATTCCTGCCATGGTTTAGGCGGCCAACGAGAGGGTTGGCAACCCATCGTTATATGCCTGATGCGGCGTTTTTCGTTTCAAACTGGAATGCCGTCGTTCGTGGTTGTACCACTCGAAATAATCCAGGATTGAAGTGCGGGCTTGCCCGACAGAATCGTAGGCATGCAGATAAACCCGTTCGTATTTGACTGATCGCCATAGCCGCTCGACAAAGACATTATCCCGCCAGGCACCCCGACCGTCCATGCTTAACTGACAGCCTTGGCTTTTCACCGCCTCGACAAACGCCTTGGCGGTAAACTGGCTGCCTTGGTCGGTGTTGACGATGTCCGGCCTGCCGTAGTGCTTGAAAGCCTGTTCCAGCACGTCCACCGCATAACAGGCTTCCAGGGTAATCGCGACCTTGGCGGCCAGGACTTTGCGAGTGGCCCAGTCAACGACCGCCGTTAAATACGCGAATCCTTTGGCCAGTGGGATGTAGGTCGTATCCAGCGCCCAGACCTGATTGGCGCGATGGATGGTCATGCCGCGCAGTAGGTAGGGAAAGATTTCGTGACCCGGTGTCTTCTTGCTGGTATTGGGTTTGCAGTACACGGCTTCTATGCCCATCCTCTTCATCAAAGTTTTCACATCCTTGCGGCCGATCTGGAGGACTTGCAGATTCAGCTGATCCCGTAACTGACGAGCGCCCATGAACGGGTGCTTCAGGTGCAGTTCGTCGAGTCGGCGCATGATGTCCAAATCGCGCTCCGAAACCGGCTTGGGCAGGTAGTACACACTGCCGCGACTGATGCCCAATAGCTTGGCCTGCCGACCAATCGGCAACTTGGCTTGACGGTCGATCATCGCTTTGCGCTCAGCCATCCCGCCTTGGTGAGCGCGCCCTCTAAAAAATCGTTTTCCAATGTCAGTTGGCCGATTTTCGCGTGTAGGGCTTGCAGATCGACTGGCGGCGATTTTGGTTCCGCGGGCTTCCCAAACACCTCGGCCACCCGCTCGCTCAGCTGCTTCTTCCAATCGACAATCTGGTTTTGATGAACCTCGAATTCCTGGATCAATTGGGCCAGCGTTTTATCGCCAGCCAAGGCCTCCAGGGCAACTTTGGCTTTGAAGGCCGGTGAATGTTTTCTTCTCGGTTTTTTGGACATCTTCTGCTCCATTGTTTTGTCCTTACGGACGTTCAAAAGTAGCAGGTCTTTCACTTAACCGGCTGTTCAATTTTTCGGCACCACCTTTGTTATTGACACGTCGCAACAGGTAGCCCAGCTGCTTTCCATGCGTTCATGCCACCATTAATATTCTTGACGTTTTGGAACCCCATTTCTTGCAATACGACCGTGGCCATAGCGGATCGACCAGAACTAGCGCAGATAACCAACCATTTTTTCGCACGATCCATTAATTCCTCTCGGTGACCGGTATATTCGCGATCGGCAGCGGGTTCCAGAATGCCGCGAGGAATATTTAAAGCACTTTCGATGCTACCTGATGAAAACTCTTCAGGTTCGCGTACGTCTAAAATTTGGTATCCATTTTCTAATAATGCGATTACCTCAGAAACCTCTACTTCCTGTATTTGGGCTTTAGCTTGTTTTACAAAATCCATTAATGTTTTTTCTTTTTTCATTTATTTATCCTCCAATAGGTTGAATTTAATATTAATGAGCATCGTCGGTATGCCATTGAGGCATCATGAGAATAGAGTTGGCTTTCCAGCCTTTATCCTTGAGCGTGTTGATAGTCGCTATTGTTTCCATTTTGTGGAGATCAATGACCGTGATCGACCCATCATTCATTTCCGGCAAATTTAAAAAATTATTCTGAACAATTGCAAATCGTTCGTCTGGCGAAATCACGACATGATGGGCGCCTCCCGCAGTCGAAATCGACTTGATCAGTCGTGGTTTTTCAGGGCTAGTACTGATGTCGAATATGTTTAAAGCTCCCGGTTTTGCAGTAGTAACAAACAATTTTTTATGGTCATGACTGAAATAGATTTCCAGAGGCATACCTTGTTTAACATCGGCAAAATTAAATACCGGCTTTAATTGAAATTGCTTAATCTGATGTTGCCAGGACGCCAGCCACAATCGTCCCTCGAACATCGTATTGATATAAGCCTGAGCCGGATTGGAATGGGGAATAAACACTGCTTCAACAGGTCCAGAGCCACCTTGGAAATCTGGACCAGAAACTTTATGTGTCGCCACGATTTCACCTGTCGACGCTTGAATTTCTGTCACGGTATTACCAGGTTCGGTCAAATCGGGCTTGATAGTGCTGGTCACCAATAATCTGTCAATAGCCTGATGCAAACCGATACCGTGTGGATTTTGAATGAAATGTTTTGCATCTTTGCTAGTAATGACCTTAACAACCTTATCCGTATGGGCATCTCCAACAATCACATTACTTGATCCCATGCAGGTCATATACCAGAGCTTACCGTCTTCAGAAAAGATTATATCTTCAGCAACTTGGCACGCCGGAACATCAATATCCTTAGGATTAAGCGGCGTTTGGCGCATTTTCATGACTCTGAGAGCACCATTGCCCAAACTGGTAATGTAAGCCTTATCTAATGTTTTGTTATAGAAAATATGATGCGATACGCCATCCGTCGGTAAGGAAACATGATCAACGATTTCTCCGAAATGCGCAGAACTTGGATCAACATCCATTATGGCAATGCCTTCCTGACGCGGCTGCTGTGGCTCGGTTTCGTAGTTCAGCATCGCTAACATTTCCGCTGAAGCAGTTGTCGAAAGCAGGAGACTTTCGAGTAGAAATAATAAAAATAGATAGTTTATTTTCATAATCTTCATCCAATTTTTCAAACATTCCCCGGTATCATCGAGGTGATTTTAAGTTGCGGGTTTCCACTCTCAATGCTTAAAGGAAGTTTTTATAAAACATGCTTCGCGAATTCCATTAACTGTGGTAGTCACAGCATCAAAAGTTTTGGTCCAATTAAGCCGATCGAAAGAATTTCATCAGTATTTTCTTACCCCCCCTCTCGCCTCCAATTATTAATAGTAGACCGGTCGTCTATTTTTATAAGAAAAAAATAATAGCCTAAAATCTATTTGATCTAAGCCTTAAAGTAATCATCTAACAAATCCTTAAAAACGGCATTGAGCGGTTCGATGGACTGTTCGACTTTCATACGTAATAGAGCTCCCTGCCAACTATTTGACAACAAGTCTGCCATGCTCTTCGCAGAACGGTCGGTACGGACGCTACCATGATTTTGTCCTCTTAGTAACGCTTCTTGTTGCAAATTGGTATAACGCGAGATCGCGTCTAAAAGAGCTTTGCGGCAGGCTTCACTAGTATCGCCTATTTCTCCAATGAGGTTTCCAAGCAAACATCCGCCTTTGAAGTTAGTAGACTCAACCTCGTTGATTAGCCCAGCGTAATAACTCTTCAACGCCTGCAGTCCATCATTTTGATGGACACTTAGCTCTGTGGCCAAGCGTGTAATAAAAGGTTCGATGTAATGCCATATAACTTCAACCGCAAATTGTTCCTTGCTATCGAAATAATAATAAAACGAACCCTTGGGAATCTTAGCCGCCCCTAGAATTTCGTTAAGACCGCTGGAATGGTAGCCTTTCTCCATTAATAGCTGAACGCCACAATCGAGAATTTTGTCTTTTTTAAATTTTATATTTCGAGTCTCCATTAGAGAATAATAATACGACCAGTCGTCTAGGTAGTCAACAATTTTCTGTCTTCATACGGATTACCGTACATTTTTTCCATCTGTGTTGCATTCCAATAAAATCCATTTGATAGCTGCAATACGCCGGTGGTCATCCAGCATGCGATGTATCGCAACAGCCAACCGATAAAGACCAAATATCGAAGCTGTATCAAGCATTTTGACGATTCCACTAAAATTTACAGCAACAATCTTGATTACCCATTTGCCAAAAGTTTTTCACCATCAGGACGCAGTTCGCCGTTAGGTTCCACATGACGATACAGCGTGAAATGGTTTAATTATCCCGGACACTTCGAAAGACAGATAAACATTCCAAAGCTGTTGCTCAATTCTAATATTTTTAACCAGTTGAATGACTCCAATTGGCCTGTAGCCGCAAGCGAAACCTGTTGTTACTGAATCGATAGCTATCCCCGTGATAAAAGCTTTACCCCATCAGGTCGCAGTTCACCCTTGGGCGAAACATGCCGATACAACGTTTGCCGGGTAATGTTTAGTTCCTGACAGAGATTGCCCACCGTCGTTTCCGGTTGTCCCATGGCGACCATCGCCAATCTAAGCTTAGCTGCGGTCATTTTAAATGGCCGCCCACCTTTTCGACCACGAGCGCGGGCCGAAGCCAAGCCGGCCACTGTCCGTTCGGAGATAAGCTCCCGCTCAAATTCGGAAAGGGCGGCAAAAATACCAAAGACCAATTTCCCAGACGGGGTGGTGGTATCGATAGCGGCACCATGACCGGTTAATACTTTGAGTCCAATACCGCGGCTGGTCAGATCATGAACGGTGTTGATGAGGTGGCGAAGATCACGGCCCAAACGGTCGAGCTTCCATATATATAAAGTATCCCCCTCGCGCAGCGCTTTAAGACATGCCGTTAACCCAGGGCGATCTTCTTTTTTGCCAGAGGCATGGTCTTCATAAAGATGAGCCGCATGGACACCGGCCGCCAGTAAAGCATCGCGTTGCAGATCGGTGGCTTGAGAACCGTCCGCTTTTGAAACCCGCATATAGCCAATCAGCATGTTTTTACCTGTCACTTATACGTTCGATTATGTGACAGCGCAGAAGGATATGCTTTGTTCATCAAATAGTGTCACTTAACCCGTCATTTATAGTATGACATATAAAAGGTGTTGAATTAAGTTATAATGACAAAAATAAGCTTGGATTTTCATGCGGCCAGAGGCAAGCGCCTTGCCATATCCAACTCGATACGGCCATACGGATTCACATGATGGTAGATCAGTGGCGTGATGGCACGCCAGTCATCCACTGTCATGCGATCATTCCAAGCAGGTTCTGCCAGCACTTCCTGGATGAATAGGGTATTCACGTACACCAGGCAAACTTGCAATAAGTGAAGCGACAGGACACCCAGTTCCTGATCCTCGACTCTGTTGGTTGCGAATTCGCCACGCTCGCCGTAGAAGATGAAGTCATTGGCACTATTCCAGTTCTCTACCACGTTCAAGCCCTCGTGAATTTCCCGTCTCAGCGACTCATCGTGCAAGTAACGGCACAGGAAAATCGTCTTGATCGCCTTACCTAGCTCAGCTAGAGCCTTGTAAGTGGGGTGTATGACATTGGCTCGGGTGAAGCGACTCAGGATGGCTTCCGGTTCGGCCGTCCCCAAGCGTAGAGCCGTTGTATACTTGACCATCTCATCGTACTGCTGCCGTATCAGATTCCAATCGATCGCTCGAGTCAATATCGGTTCCAAATTCGCGTACTGTGCCGCGTCTGCCGTTGCCGGCAGATATAGTTTCTGCTTGGCGATGGCCTTGAGTCTAGGCAACAAGTCGAAGCCCAGGATATAACTGAAGGCGAAAGCCACCTCGGTCTGGCCGTGACTATCGACATACTGGCGTTCAATCTCCATATTCGTGCAATGGCGCAGTACGCCCTCGATCATCGCCGCCACTTCGGATGAGGAACAGCGCCGAAGCTTGGAATAGATGCACGTCGAGTTGGTATCCACATGCCAGTAAATCATGACACCGCGCCCACCATAACGCGCGTGCCATTCAGTCATCAAATTCTGATCGTAGGCGCCAAACTGCCTGGAATCGGAAGCGCAGGCAGTTGTCGCGTCGCCCCAGATGGCCGAATTGCGAATACGGAAAATGCCGTTGACAACTTCGCTGATGGCTGAGCGCAGTGCACCTTTCTGCACAAACCGGCGTTTGACGTAGCGTAGCTCTTCAAAGCTGACGCTCGGCTGTTGACTGGCGATGCGCTTTAGGCCGACATTGGTGCCAATGCCGAATGGACAAAGCAGCAGGCGGCGTTGCAACAATGCCGGATCGAGCACTTCGCGACTGGCGTTGGTGCGAAACGCGGTCGTAAAATTGAGCCGCAAGTCAACCTCTTTGATGATGTCAATCAGCTCGACATCCGACCAACGCCGTCCTATTTCGCGTTTTAGTGCTGCCATATTCGGCGGCTCTGGCTGCCGGTCTAATGGTGTAAGGTGGATAAGGTTTTTGCCTTGCTTACGCAGGCGAACCTTAGGATTGTTTGGAAGCTCGGTATTCAGTCTGGTCAACCATTCCCGCATGGCGGACTGTATTTGTGCAATGAATTCTGCCGCATCCTTGGGAGCCTTCAGTAGCTCGTAATAGCTATCACGCTTGGCCGCGAAGTCGGCGGGTAAATCGTACTCCGGGTTGCGATAGCGATCTGCGCCGACAACCCAGATTTCTTTGGTGCGCAAGCGTTTACGTAATGCTCTGAGTACGCAGATTTCATAGTTGATACGATTAACCCGGTCTTTGCCTTCCTTGTCCTGCTCCACCACGATATCGCGCCATTTCTTTTGTACAATGCCTTCCAGCGGGATTTCATCGGCGTTGTAGTATTGCCGCTGGCTGTCGCGATTGGCCTTCAGTATATCCAGGGCGTCGATGACGGGGCGGTGTACGGTGTTATTGGATTGAAAGCATAGCGCATCCAGTACCGGTATCAGCATCCGCCGGTAGTGGTGGCCATAGGATGAGCGCATGGTTTCCTGGACTTCGCGTTCGAAATCGAACCCCATGGTCTTAAACTCCTCAACCAATTCCTGCAAAATCTTCTGCCCTACCACGGGATAGACAACCTCCTTGACAATCCCTTCCGGCTGGTCCACTGTGGCCTCGGCCAGCTTGAATAGAAGCCGCGTTTTACCTCGCACCTTTTTGAAAGCAGCGAATTGACGTTTGTCGATTCTTTTTTCGGCGCGAGCACCCAAGTTGTGAATGACCTGCAACAGCAGATCGATTAAGGCATCGATCAATTGTTGCTGACGCCTCTCCGCAACGCTGCCGGAATTGTTCAATAAACTTGACGGGAATGTCCTGAAATACGACGGGCGTCAGGCCGATATTGGCGATACACTTGAGCTTAGCGATGGCAATCAGCAAACTATCGAGGTTGGCTTTGCCAAGGTCGGTTTTGAGATCGCTAAAGGAGATGGTTGTCGATTCTTATTGAGCGATTCTTCGCGGTCGGTTTCCTCGCTGGCCAGCAACCGGTCAACGGCGGATTTATTGGTCGCGCTCAATCGCGCATGAATGGTCGCCAACTGTTGTGTCTCATAACGATGGACGGCGGACCGAATGACGCGATCAAGATGATCGCCTGCCGGTGGCTCCAGATGGTGTGTGCGACACCAGTCGAGCGCCATGTCGTGCCCATGGCGGACTTGCGGGTCTAACGGCAAGACATCGTCGCATAGCCACTGAGCAAGCTGTCGTAGATCGGTGCCGGTTGCGCGGCGGAAACCAAGAAAAATACGAATAGTGCGCCGATGCCGTTGTCCTTGGCGCCCCCCAAGTTCATACGAGGACAGCGTATCCGTCGTTGTACCGAGCTGCGTGGCTAACCACTGAACTGCGTTCTGATCCAACTCTTCCAGGCTCTCGGGAAAGCGGCCGTATAGTTCCATAAACTTGAGCTGGACCGCGAAACCGAGCCGTCCTTTGTCGGTCATGCCTTGCAGCAATCCGGACTGGTCGCTAGTGAGCATCCACAAGTATTGTGTATCTGGATCGTTCCATGAATATGCCACGGCAAACCTTGCTACGCTTTGGGTTGGGAATATTATATCTAAAACTTCAGGGTTAGCTTTTTATTGGTCTGGGCCCAATTAGCTCATCCTAATATGTCGTCATATTGTAGCTTCGCTCCCACTAGGCCATGTAGCCGCGATGTGTTGATTTTTTAAAGCGCCATCGAGCGCCTTTTATGCCCAGCTGCATCGTCGCTCTAGCCTTATGTACACACTCTCCTTATTCCATATTTATGCATATAAAAAGCTAACATTGAATAATCTACCATTATCGCATGTTAAAAATATGAATTTCGTTTCATTGTTTTTTGTAAAAATAGTATGTAATATCATATTACGTAATACGGTATGAAATATACGAGGTGAGTCATGGCAAGAGCAGGCATTTATAGATCAGAGGTCGCAAGAGCACGTAACAATCTGCTGGCAATGGGTCGACGGCCGTCAATTGATGCCATTCGTGTCGAGCTGGGTAATACTGGCTCGAAAACAACCATTCAGCGCTATCTAAAAGAGATTGAGGAAGAAGAAAACGGTAATCATGGACCAAAAGTGGCCGCTAGTGAGGCTATATTGGATTTGTCGACTCGACTTGCGGAGCAACTTCACCAAGAAGCCGATCAGCAAATTTCCGTATGCACAGAGAAACACAAGAGCGAAGTTGCAGAGCTGAACAATTTAATATCCACACTACAGAACGAAGTCTCGTCATTCCGAGGACAAGCAGAACAGTTAGCGCTTGATCTAGCGGCCGAAAAAAATGTGCACATGGAAACTCAGAACAGACTTCAAGACGAGCGCCTAATAAACACTCAGTTGACACAGCGTATTCAGGATATCGAAGCTTTGCAGGTCAAAGAAGAAGAGCACCGTCTCTCTCTAGAAGAGAAGCACCGGCATGCCCGAGAAGCATTGGAGCATTTTCGTACATCTGCCAAAGAGCAGCGTGAACAAGATCGACGACAGTTCGAACAACAAGTTCAGTTTCTACAAAACGAACTGCGCACCTCCCAAAATACGGTGAATACCAAGCAACAGGAATTGATCACTAGCCACGAAAGCAATGCTCGATTATCGAGCGAACTGAAACACTCTCGTAGCGAGTATCAACGCGCAGATCAAGAATTACGATTGCTCAGTGCAGTCAAAGAGCAATTGATTATTGCCGACATGAAGAATGAACAACTATTGTCTCAACTAGCAATAATTAACCAGCGCGAAGCGGAATTGGTCAACGTAATAAAATTAAACGATGAACGGTTGCAAGAAGCGACCTTCACGGCGCAGCAGTTGGAAACAGAACTGATGGCCGCAAGAGCCGTTATCGCTACTCACCAGCAAATAATGCAAATGCTTTCGCCATCTCAGAATCCGCAAAATAAAAACATTGACAACATCGATTCACCTTTAAATTCAGAATAATACCCCCATTTTCTGAGTTTTTTACATGAATCCCGGCCAACCCTCT
>NZ_LUUK01000161.1 GCF_001644025.1 Methylomonas koyamae | reverse complement strand
CAGTGGGTTGACCAACGCGGTCAGCACCACGTCGTTGCCGGTGCCGCTGGCGTAACGCACCGTGTAGATATCGCCGTTCAACATCACGTCGCTGCCCTCGGGTATGCCGTTGAAAGTGCCGGCGCTGCCCGACACCGCGTCGGCGCCGTCGTTGTCGATGATCCGATACGTGGCACCGTTGCTGGCGCTGTAAGCGCCGACCCGGCTCACGCTCAACGATCCGCCGTTCAAGCTGACGACGCCGTTGACGACGACTTGATCGAAATCGGTGCCGGCCACGCCGCCGTCGCCGCCGACTTCGGCGGCCATGTCGCCGCTGAGCCGCAGATTGCCGTTGACGGTCAACACACCGATGCCGTTGTTGGTGCCGGCCACGCCGGGCGCCAGCGTCGCTCCGTCGAGTATCGTCAATTGATTGGTCGAACTGACCGCGAAAATACTGCCGCTGCCGGCCAAGGTCGCCCCGGATTGCACCGAAACGCCACTGGTCCCGCCCAGTGCGCCGGTCACCGCCAGCGTGCCGGCCGATACCGTCGTCGCGCCGCTGTAGGTATTGGCGCCGGATAGCGTCAACGCCGCGCTGCCTTGCTTGGTCAACGAGCCGCTGCCGGACAACACGCCGGACAAGGTCGCGGCGGCGCTGTTCGAAACGGTCGCCGCGCCGATCAGGGTTACATTGTTATCGACGTTCGTGGCGGCGCTAATCGACAGCGTGCCGGCGTTCAAGGTCAGATCGCCGCCGCCGAGATTGGCGTCGGAGGCTATCGCCAAGGTACCGCCGCCACGCACCGTGGTTTCTCCGCTATAGCTGTTATTGCCTGACAGGGTCAAAGTGCCGGTGCCGGTTTTAATCAAATTCCCACCAATGGCGCCGTCTTCGACCACCCCGGAAAAGCCGGTCGAGGCATTATTGCCGCCGACGGTCAGGCTGCCGCTGTTCAAGGTCACGGTGCCGGCGCCGGACAGGGAGCCGGCGGTTTCGTTGTCGTATAAAAACAGCGTGGCGCCGCCGGCGATGTCGAGCGCGCTATCGTCGCCGATGGCGTCGCCGCCCGAGACCGACAACATGCCGGCCGTTACCGTGGTCGCGCCGCTGTAGGTATTGGTTCCGGACAGTTCCAACTCGTTCGCGCCGGCCTTGGTCAAACCGCCGGCACCGGCGATCGCGCCGGAAAAACTGCTGCCGGTCGCTTGATTGACGGTCAATACCGCGCCGCTATCCAAGCTAATGCCGGCGACCGCCGAACTGCCGCCGGACAGCGTGCCTATCGTCTCGCTGGCGCTGATACTTAGTGCTCCGGCACCGGATAAGGTCACCGCGCAAGTGTCCTTGATCGCCGCGCCGCCCAGGGTTCGCACGGTACCGCCGGTCACGGCCAGGCCACCGTCCCAATGGCCGGTACCGGACAGTAGCAGCGTGCCAGTCCAGAACTGAGTCAGCGCATAGCTGTTGGCGCCGTCGGTGATGCCGCCGGACAGCGTCAAGGTGTTGCCGCCGGTATCGATCTTGGTGTTGCCGGTCAACGTGATTAGGCCGCTCAAGGTATTGTCGCCGCCGATGGCGCGAATAGCGCCGTTAGTGTCCGCGCCGACGCCGGCGGCGGAGATCGTGTTGCTGAAGGTCGCCGCGCTTTGCAAGTGCAACGAGGCGCCGTTGGCGATAACCACCCCACCGCTGCCCAGCGCGCCGCTCTTGCTGGTCAGCAGATAACCGGCGCCGATCGCGGTGCCGCCGCTGTAGGTGTTCGCCGAAGCGCCGGCCAGCTCCAGCGTGGAGCCGCCCAGTTTGGTCAGAGCCCCGCTGCCGCTCAGCACACCGGTGTGTTGCAGATAAGCGCCGGTATCGACCAGAATGCTGCTGTCCGCCGCCAACACGATATCGTTGTCGATCGCGTTAGGGTAGCCGCCGGTCGCCTGCAATATGCCGCCGCTCAAGGTCAGGTTGCCGGTTCCCAGATTGGCGTCGCCGGCCACCGCCAACGTGCCGCCGGCGATGCCGGCGGTATTCAAGCCGGTGCCGCTGGTGCCGCCGGTCGAGGTATTGTTGGTGCCGCCGAGCACCAGTTTGCCGGCGCCGCTTTTGGTCAAATTAGAAACCACGCTACCGTCGTCGGCTAGCGCGGAATTGATGGTCAGCGTATCGCCGGTGCCGACGCTGACCCCAATCGCGCCGGCCAAATTCAATGACTGGCTGGTGATCGTCAGCGAGCGGCTGTCGGTGTCGCTATCCATCGCCAAGGTCACGCCGTCGGCCACGGTATAGGCCCCGCCCAACGTGATGGTGCCGCTCAAGGTTTCGGCGAAGTTGATCGTGGTCGGCCCGGAAATAGTGCCGGCGTAATACAGCGCTTCCCGCAGATCCAGACCGCCGCCGTCGGCGACGTCGGCATTAAAGCTACTGACCGCATTGCCGTCGATCGCGGTGACCGTCACGGTCAAATCATTGGAGATCGTGATCGTGAACACCTGTTCGACCGAATCGGTGCCGTCGCTGGCGCCGATACGAACCGAATACGTCTGACCGGCGGTCAAAGCCGCGTTGTCGACGCTCAACGTGGTGCCGCTGATTGTAAAACTGGCGTTGTCGGTGTCGCCGCTGCCGCTGACCAAGCTATAAGTCAAGGTCTGGCCGGTATCGACGTCGGACGCCGACAGCGTGCCGACCGTGGCGTTGAGCCCGTCGAACACGCTGATCGCGTTGTTGGAAAGTTGCAAATCGGTCGGCGCGTCGTTAATCGAGGTCGCGGTGATCACGGTCGAGCTGTCGGCGGAGCCGCTGCTGGTGCCGTCGTTGCCGGTCAACGTAAACGTGGTCTGGACGGTGCCAGCCGGCACGGCTTGGTTGTCGGTCGGGGTAAACACCAGCGCTTGCAGCAGGGTTTGCAGCGCGCCGGGACTGTTCGCGGTCAAGGTGTAGCTGCCGGCCGAACCGGACAAACCGCCGCCGGCGCTGCTCAAGGTGCCGTTGGCGCCGGTGTAGCTGATGGTCAGCGTGAACGTGCCCGAACTGTCGTCGGCGTCGGTGTAGGTGACGTTGGCGAACGGCGTGGTGGTGGCGTTGTCGTTGACGCTGCCGGCGGTGGTGAAGGTACCGCCCAGGGCCGGCCCCTGATTGACCGGTCCGGTCAAGCGAAAGTCGTTACTGTTGCTGCCGGCCGTGTAACTGGCGGTCAACGCCACCGCGTTAAACGTCACGGTGCCGGCCGCCGCCAAACCGCTAAAATTGCCGGTGATCGCGTCCGAACCGTCGTTGGAAATCAATGTGAAGGTTTCGCCGCTCGCCGATTTGGTGGCCACATGGGCGCCGGACAAACTCAGCGTGGCGCCGCTGACATTGACCGCGCCGGTAACCGCCACGCTATCGTAGCTGGCCGAACCGGCAATGTCGGCCGCCAAGCTGCCGCCGGAGGCGATAGTTAAACCGCCGGTCACGGTCAGCGTGCCGACGCCGTCGTTGCTGCCGGCCACGCCCGGCGCCAAGGTCCCGCCCGCAGCGATCGTCAGGCCGCCGTTGACGCTACCGGTGCCGGCCAGCGTGGCGCCGCTGGCCACGTTAACCGCGCCGGCTCCGGCGCCGTTCAAGCTGCCGGTAACCACCAAGGTACCGGCGTCGATCGCGGTCGAGCCGGTATAGGTATTGGTACCGGACAAGGTCAAGCTACCGCTGCCGGCTTTAGCAAAGCCGCCGCTATTTCCGCCGTCCTGCAAAATACCGGAGAACGTGGTCGAAGCATTACCGGCCACCGTCAGCGTGCCGCTGTTCAGTGTCACGGTGCCGGCGCCGGCCAGCGAGCCTATCGTGTCGTCGATGGCGTGCAGATTCAGAATGGCGCCGGAAGCCACGGTGACGGCGGTGGTATCGGCCAGCACCGAGCCGCCGCCGGACAAGGTCAGCGTGCCCGCCGAAATCGTCGTGGCCCCCGTGTAAGTATTGGTGCCGGACAAGTCCAATTCGCCGCTACCCAGCTTGGTCAGGCCGCCGCTGCCGCTGATTACCCCGGAAAACGCCCCTGACGATGCCGAATCGCTAGTCAGTGTGAAGGATTGCAGATCGATATTGCCACTGGTGTAGCTATTGATTTGGCCGACGCTGACATCCGACGCCAACTGGTAGGAGCCGCCGTTCAGCGCCAGTTCTGGCGTGCCACTCAGCGTACCGGACAACACCACCGTACCGCCGGACGCTTGGAGACGCGACGTGGCGGTCAAGGCATTCGTCCCGGACAGGGCCAGGGTCAGCGTTCCGCTGCCGACTTTGTCGACGGTCGCGCCGCTACCGGTGATCGTGCCGGTAAAACTGGTGCTGGTGTTGTCACCGCCGATTTCCAAAGTGCTGGAGGTCAAGGACACCGCGCCGGCGCCGGCCAACGAACCGATCCGGTCGCTCGCGGACGACAGCGTCAAGCTAGCGCCGCTGGCCACCGTCACCGCCGAGCTGTCGGCGATTCGGTTGCTGCCGCTGGTGGTCAAGGTACCGGCCGAAATTGTGGTCGCACCGGTATAGGTATTGGTGCCGCCCAAGGTCAAGGTACCGGAACCGGTCTTGGTCAACCCGCCGCTACCGCTGATGACGCCGGTAAAACTGGTGTTGGAGCCGTCCCCGGCCGTCAACGTAAAAGCCCCGAGCGCAACATTGCCGGCGCCCGCCAATGAACCGATGGTTTTGGCGGCACCCAGCGTCAGCGTGGTCCCGCTAGCAAGCGTGACCGCGGTATTGTTGGCGATCGCGCTGGCGTGATTTAACGTCAAGCCGCCGGCCGACAGGCTGACCGCGCCGGTCAAGGTATTCGCGCCGGACAGGGTCATCGTGCCGGCGCCGGTCTTGGTAAGCAGACCGCTGCTGTTACTCAAGATACCCGAGAACGTCGTATCCACGCCGCTGTTGATGGTCCGTGCCGCGTTGCCGAAATCGACGTTGCCGGTAAAGGTCAACGCAAACGAGCCCGACATCGTCACATCGCCGCCGAGCGTGATCGCGTTGGCTATGCTGCGCGCCGTGGTGGTCGAACGCAGCTTGCCGCCGTTCCAGGCCAGCGCGCCGGTCCCCAGCGCGCTGTCCGACGCGATGTCGATGATCGTGTTGTTCAACGTAACGGTGCCGCTGTAACCGGTGTTGGTACCCGCCAGCTTCAGTACATTGCCCGCGCCCCCGCCGACCGAGATGCCGCCGGAACCGGTCAGATTACCGTTCAGTGTGATGCTGCCGGCCGTGGTGTTGAAGCTGCCGCCGTTGGCGGTGACCGATACCCCGACCGAGGAGGTAATACCCCCGGCGCTAGCCGCCAAGGTACCGCCGTCCATGACCAGCGAGCCGGCGCTACCCAGACTGGCGGTTTGCAACGTGCCGCCGGACAAGGTCAGCGCGCCGCTGAAGGTGTTGCTACCCGACAAAATCAGGGTGCCGCTGCCGGCTTTGGTCAATCCGCCGCTACCGGAGATTCCGCCGGAAAACGTGGTTGACGAATTGTCGCCGCCGGCGGTCAGGGTATTGGCGCCCAGAACGACGCTACCGGCCCCGGCCAACGAACCGATCGTCTCGGATGCGTTGAGACTCAAGGTGCCGGCCACGCTGACCGCGCTGGTGTCGGCCAAGGCGCTACCGCCGCTCAAAGCCAGCGTGCCGGCCGACACGGTGGTCGCGCCGGTATAGGTATTGGCGCCGCTCAGCGTGAAGGTGCCGCTACCGGTTTTGGTTAAGCCGCCGGTTCCGCTCAGCACGCCGTCGAAACCGGTCGAGGTGGCGTCGCCTCCGGTCGTCAACGTGAACGAACCGAGATCGAAGCTGCCGGTCACGCCGCTGCCGCTCAACGACCCGATGGTTTCATCCGCGCCCAGCGTGACGGCCAGACTTGCGCCGTTGCCCAAGGTCAGCGCGCTGGCGTTGGGGATCGCCGCGCCGCCGTTCAGAGTCACGGCGCCGTTACTGAACGAAGTCGCTCCGCCGTACGTATTGCTGCCGGACAGCGTCAAGGCACCGCCGCTGATTTTACTGAGACTGCCACTGGCACCGGATATATCGGCGGACACGTTCAAGGCGGCGCTAGCGCCGAGCAAATTCAAGGTGCCGGCCCCGGCCAGTACCAGACCGCCACCGCCGCTACCGGCTATCGTGACGGTCTTTGCCCCTTGCAAGGTCACCGTATCGTCGGCACCCAAGCTTGCGGTGGAGCCGGTCAAGGTCAGCGTGGTGCCGCTGGTCAAATTGCTTAGAATCACGCTATCCGCGCCGGCCTGGGCCGCCGAGCGCGCCAACGCTTCGCGCAAACCGAAGCCGTCGGCGGCGTCGTTACCGCTGTCGTCGCTGGTCTGGGTCACGTAAATACTGGAACTGGTCACACTGACATCGGCATTCGTCGTCGCGGTACCGTCGCTCAACGCGAAACGGATCGTGGCATCGCCGAACGGGGTGCTGTTGGCGTATTGAATGCCGCGCATCACCGCTTGCACCAACGCGGTGGTGGCATTGGCGTTGAAGTTGATCGTCAACACCCCGCCGGTATTGGTGTAAGTAGCGAAGGTGGTCGCGCCGCCGGTTTGCAGCGCGGAACCGGTATCGCTGAAACCGCTGGCATTAAAGCTGTAGACATCGTTGCTAGTGGCATCGGCGATACTGGCGTCGCCGATCTTGCCGCGCTGCACGGTCAACGAAGCGCCGTTCCAGTCTCCTACGTCGTTTTCGGCGTCGGAAACGGTCAAATTGCCGCCGGCATCGAGCGTCACGGTGCCGGACAAGGCCACGCTGTCGCCGTTCAAACCGCTAATCACCGCCGCCGAATTGATGCCGGAAACAGTGATGCCGTTGCCGCTGGTATCGGCAATACTACCGCCGGTGATTGGGCCGTTCCAATTATCGGCCCCCGCCAAATTGTAAGTCGTGCTGCCGCTGGAACTGGTGCCGTTTTTATCGAGCAGGGTGTTGACCTGGGCCTTGTCGGTGGCCGACAACGTCAACGTGAACGCAGTCGCCGAAGTGATCTCCACGTCGCTGGTGTCGGTCAAGGTGTAGCTGCCGCCTTGGCCGGTCAACGTGAACAACGAAGCGTCGATATCGTTGGTCGCGCCGCTTTGCTTGACCAGATGGGTACCGGTCACGACCAACAAGCCGGTCGTGGTGTCGTAGGTCGCCGAGGTCAAGGTCGGCGTTTGGGTACTGCTGACGGTAACGCCGTTGCCGGTGGTATCTGCGGATGCCGCGGCGGTGCTGTCCCAATTCGCCGCGCCGGCTAGATTGTAGGTGGTCGCGCCGGCGGACGCGGTCCCGTCCTTATTCAGCAGGCCTTCGACGTTGAGCTGATCGGTGGCATCCAAAGTAATGCTAAAACTGGTGGAACTACTGGCGGTCACCGTGTAACTGCCGGCCAAGGTATAGGTATTGCCGCCCTCGCCGGTCAGCGTCAGCTTGGTGGTATCGATGGTGTCGCCGGTGGTCATATTAGCGCCGGTGACGGACAGCACGTTGGTGCTGGCGTCGTAGGTAGCCGAAGTAATCGACGCCGTCGGCGAGGGCGGCGTCCAGGCGGCCGTGCTACCCGGCCCGTCTAGCCATTCGGTGCCGGCGTTACCGCCCGACCCGGAGGCGCCGGGGTTACCGCCCGAGGACGTTCCGCCGGCACCGCCGCCTCCGTAATTCGAGGTGTGGGTAATGGTAGCGTTTTCGTATTTGAAGGCACCATTGTTGTAGATTCCGCCGACGCCGGCTCCGCCGTCGCCGCCATCGACACCGTAACCACCCGCGCCGCCGCCGCCGGCGCCGAGATTGTTGGTGATCGAGGTCGACGCCATGTACACCGTTGCGCCGGAACCGATTGCTAAAGCGCCGGCGCCTATCCCACCCCGGCCAACCACCGCGCTGCCGCTGCCGCCTGAACCGTATCCGCCGCCGCCGCCGCCGATAAAATTCAGTCCGCCCGAGCCGGCGGTTCCCCCGGTTCCGCCCGCGTTGTGAATACCACTGGTTCCCCCCGCGCCGCCGGCGCCACTGGCGCCACTGCTACCGCCCCGGCCAGAGGCGCTGGCAACCCCGTTAACACCGCCATTTCCGCCAGTACCCGCGGAACCCGAGGTGCCAGGTGTAGTATTATTAAAAGCCCCTCCGGTTCCGCCGACAGTCGTCCCCCAACCTGCGCCGCCGCCGCCGCCGTAACCGTAAGACCCGTCGTCGCTACCGCCGTTGCCGCCGCCGCCGGCCGCGACGTTGCCGGTGATCGTCGAATGCAAAAATGTGGCCGCGGTGCCCGCGCCGGTCACCGAGATTCCGGCGCCCAACGCATCGCCGCCGTTGACGCTGTTATACGCACCGCCGTCGCCCGAAACCAAACCGTGGGTGATCGTCAAACCGTCCACGGTCACGTTGCCGCTGGTAATCGACAGCACCCGGCTGCGGTAATTGGCATCGACGGTAACATCGGCACTACCGTTGTCGTCCAGATCGCCGTCTATCGTCAAATTTTGGCTGATACTTAACTGGCCGCTGGACAAGGTAATCGTCATTCCGGCGTTGAATGTAATCGTGTCGCCGGACGACGCCGATGCAATCGCCGCGCGCAACGACCCGGCACCGCTATCGTTATTGTTGGTCACGGTGACCGTCGCCAGCGCGTAATCGTAGTCGGCCATGGCCGAAGCGGAAAACGCCGCGGGCGCCGAGACGTCGCCGGTGCGCATTTCCAAATCCCAATCGCCGCCGGCACCCGTGCGGTCGTCGGACACCGCCACGTCGGCCCCGGTCAGATCGGCCAGGGTCCGGGCAAACGTAGCGCCGTCGGCGCCCCGGCCCAGGTTGCAGGAATAGACTTGCAGATCGCCGTCGGCCGCCAGCGCTTGGCCTATCGTATCGAGTTGAGCGGCGTAGCCGCCGATTGAATCATTGTTCAGCCAAGCATTGCCCAACCAAACGTTGGCCTCGCCGCCCTCGGCGACAATCGAAATCGCCGTAACGTCGCGGCGATCCGCCAAATAGTCGGCCATCTGTTGCACGCCGTCGCGGCCGGCCTCCAACATTACGACTTCGGCGCGCGGATCGGCGCCGGCCAACAAGGTTTCGGCGTCCCTGACCCGGCTGTCGACGAAGATGACGTTGCTAGACTGAGCGGCCGGCGCTTCCGGGAATTGGCAGGCGGCCGCCGCATCCAGCAAATGTTGAGCGTCCAGCGCAGACGGCGGCTGATCGGCGGTCGGCGGCGCGTCCGCTTGAGCGGCGTCGGCGCTGACCGCCGCCGCGCCGTCGAACAGAATGCGCGGTTCCAAGGCCCAGGCACGTAGCGGTGCCGCCTTGGAACGATGGCGAGTCCCGGCGGGGCGAATACGCTCGAATAGTTTCATGGTCTTGCTCCCCAAAATCGACGGTCAATCAAACGGATGTCACCAGCGGCCGAGCGGCGGCCGGTTGCGCGGAAACAACGTGGGCGCGACTGCCGCGGCCGTCGCGCCAGAACGCCATATCGGCATATTGCTCGAACAAATCCGGCGGCAGAATGGTCGCCCGGTTCTCCAAGGTCACTCGAGGTCGAATGCTGTGCAGGCCGGACAGGCCCAAATTGTTGTCGAAGGCCGGCGCGTCGTACTGCAGATTCGCGAAATCGTGCGGATACGCGGGCTCGCCGAGAAAATCGTAAATCAACGGCATCACCTTCTCGGGCGCCCGAGCCAGCAAATCGTAGTCGACGACCAGCAGCGAAGCGGCCTGCTCGCCGTAAAACGCTTCCTTCAGCGCCGACCAGGCAAAACCGACCAGGCGATTGCGCTGCGCCAAGGTTTCCACCCGGCTATACACGGTATTGCGCTCGACGTCGTCGGCGAACAAGCGGCTGTTTTCATAGGGGCTGGCCCGGTACAGCCGCTCCAGACTGTCCATGACCCAGGCCACGTTGCGGACGCAGGCAATGATCTTGGCGTCCGGGAACAAATCCAGCAGTGCCGGCAAGCGGCCGCACCAAGCCCGGTTGGTATCGAACACCACATCCTTGCCGGTTTCCTCGGCGTAATAACTGTCGAACAAACCGCGCAGCAGGCGGCGGCGTTGCGCGGTGGTCACGACCGGCCCCCACTCGCTACCGGCGCTGACCTGATCGAGCAAACCCGAAAAAAATGCGCCGACCGGACTGGTCATACCGGCTTGAAAGCGCGGATTCTGTTTCAGAATAGCGGCCAGCAGCGTCGAACCGGAGCGCGGCAGGCCGGAAATAAAGTGGTAACGATGACTCATTGCGAACCCAGCACCAAGGCGCGGGCCGTCGCGTCGACAACCCGCGGCATATCGATATTTTTCATCAGCACAGTGTCGGTAACAAGTTCGCGAACGGGTAATGGGTTCGAAAAATAGTCGCAGACCGCGACCTTGTCAACCGCGCGGCGCATTCAAGCCGAACATCGGTATCGGATCTCACAGTAGCCTAGCTTTTCCGTTAGGAACGATTATGCTTAATGTCGCTTACGCTTTACAAAATTTCGGCGTTCGCCCGGAGAACAAGCTTGGCGGCTTTTTCCCGGCTATTTTTCGCAAAGACCCCAGGAGGTCCATCATGGCTGATCCATTTTTAGGCGAAATCCACATCTTCGGTTTTGCATATGCCCCGCAAGATTGGGCGTTCTGCAACGGCCAGCAAATGGCGATACAACAACAAAATGCACTGTACGCGCTGCTTGGGACAAGATTCGGCGGCGACGGCCGTAGCTTCTTCAATTTACCCAATCTGCAAGGCCGGGCGCCGATTCATTTCGGCGCCAATCCGCTGTCCGCTTCGCAACCTTACCAGATGGCGCAAACCGGCGGCACCTCTGGCGCCACGGTCCAAACCCAAACCGCGTTTAGTTTGACCACCGCCAATTTGCCGTCTCATACCCACGCCGCCGATCTATCGCTAGCCGGCGTCAACGCCGCCACGGCCGTCAAGGTCTCCACCGGCGCCGGCGGCGGCGTTAATCCCGATGCCAACGCCACGCTGACTAACGCCCCAAACGGCCAGACCTCGGCCGCGGTGTTTCTGCCGGCCGCCACGCCGCAAACCAACCCGATCACGCTGGGCGGAGTGACGACCACGTTGAGCGGCAACGGCACGGTCACGGTCGGTAATACCGGCGCCGGCGCCCCGGTCAGCGCACCGCTGAACTTCAGCGTCCCGGCCGCGATGTCGCCCTATCTGGCGCTGAACTTCTGCATCGCGCTGAACGGCATTTTCCCGATGCAGCAATGAGTACCGCGAATCCTGATCCAAAGAATGCACCGATCGCCGACTTGAGTAGCGGGCATTTCCTGCCCTATCTCGGCCAAACTTGTCTGTTGGAAAGCGGCGCGGTGACGATCGCCACGGTCCTGGCGCGTGTCGACGAAAAACCCGGCGCCCGCTCGCCGAGCGGCGACCGGGACAGCCGCATGCCGTTCGCGCTGCTACTGAAAGGCGACGCCGATTGTCCGTATCTGGACGGTGTGTTTACGATGCGCATCGCCCAAGCGTTCGAGGTTCCCGGCATTTACCTGAGCCGGGTCTTGAACGCCGGCCCGCAACCGGCGGCGTTGTTTCAAGCAGTGTTTAACTGACATGAGCGCGCATACCTACCGACGCGAACGGCGAAAAAGCTCGGTTCAACCCCAGCGGCGACGGCGATGGCGCTAGCGCCATCGCCGGCCGGCTTGAATCTGAGGCCGCAACGCGACAATGACGCGACCTTTCTAGCCGGCCTGTACCACAGCTTGCGCGACGACTTGCGTCTGCTCGACGCGGAGCGCGACTTCGTCGAGGAACTGATCGAAATGCAGTTTCGCGCCCAGCGCGAAGGCTACGGTCAACAATTTCCAAATGCGATGTATTTCATCATCGAAATACATAGCCAAGCTGTCGGCCGGGTCGCCGTCGATTTCGGCCACAACGAAGTGCGTTTGATCGATTTAGCCTTGCTGCCGGCCGCCCGAAATCGCGGCCACGGTCGGGCGGTGATTCGCGCCTTACAGCAGGCGGCCGGACAGGCCCATGCACCGTTGACGTTGGTCGCCGCGCTGGACAACCCCGGCGCCTTGGCGTTTTACGCCAAGCTGGGCTTCGGGCTGGCCAGAACCAGCGACAGCCACGCCTTACTGGTTTGGTATCCGGGCGGCGCTTGACTCCCGTCCGGCCTAGTGACGGTTTTGATTGCGCCAGTTATCGACGATGCCTTCCACGTCCAAATCGTCCGGGCCTTCCCGCCAAGCGGTGAAGTAATCGACGTCGTTACTTTTGGGTTCGGGATTGGGCCGGTAGATTTGCACCCGGGTCGGCAGCGGTGCCGCCTCGCCCAGCACCAGGGCCTCGCCGCGCCCCAACGAACTCAGAATGTCGGCCAGATCGCCCTCGGCTTCCGGCACCAGACCGCGTATGTATTGCTGGTCGTCCGGATTGGTGGTGCGTAAACAGATATACGAACTGCATTGCGCCAGCATGGTTTCCGACAACTCGGTCGGCCGCTGGCTGACCACGCCGATCGACACCCCGTATTTGCGGCCTTCCTTGGCGATCCGCTCCATCATTTTGCGGGTGCCTTCGAACTGACTGCTTTTTTCGCGCGGAATATAGGCGTGGGCTTCCTCGCAAATCAGCGTGATTGGAAACTCGCGGCGGCGCGGATTCCAGTAATTGAACTCGTAAGCCAGCCGGCCGACTTGCGCCGACACAGCCGGCCGCACGTCGGTCGGCACCGAGCTGAGATCGACGACGGTGATATTGGCCTTCTTACGGCCCAGACCGACGAACTCGCGCAGCAATTCGGCCATGCTGTCCGAGGTGTTGCGCTTTTTCGGTTTCAATAAAAAGTCGTAGCGCACGTCGTTGAAGCGGCTTTGCATCCGCACCAAAAATTCGTCGAACTGGCCGAACAAGGCGCCCTTGGTCTTGCCGAAGTCCTTGCGTTCCTCGTTGGCGGCCTTGAACTGCATGTACAGCTCGGCCAGCGAAAAGAAAATCGGCGTATCGATGGATACCACCCCCAAGCCGACATTCTTGGCTTCCTTGCGTTTGAGCTGTTGCAAAATCTCGCGCATGAAGGCCATTTGAATCGACGAACCGGGATCGTCGCGGTCGATGAACAAATCCACCAGCTCGGCGTAAGTCATCATCCAATACGGCATTTCCAATTCCATCGCGTCGACGTAATTGACGCGCTCGCTGGGGAAGGCCGACTCGATGCTGCCGTCCGGCGTCTTCCAGCAATATTCGCCGTGCAGGTCCAGCATGATCAAATGGGTCTTCGGCATCGCCGCGATCGTGTGTTGGATCAGACTGGTCACGGTCCACGATTTGCCGGAACCGGACTGGCCGACGATCGCGAAATGCCGGCCGAACAAGGCGCGCGGATCGAGGCTGAGATGGTAATCCTTGTGACTGGCGAGCTGGCCGATGAAGAATTGGTAGTCGCGGAACTTGGAAAAAATCGCGTTGATCTCGGCCAAGCCCACCGCATACACCGCCGCGCCGGGCGTCGGATAATGGCGCACGCCGCGGATGAACACATTGCTTTCGTTCAGCTCGCCGACCGGAATCAACGCGATAAAGCGGTCGGTGGCGCGGTTGCCGGCCTGATCGAAGCGGTCGCGCTCCCACATCTTGAAGACCAACGCCAGCACCCCGATATGCGATTGGCGAATCACCACGTAGGAACCCAAATGGCCGGCCAGAATCTCTTCATCGCCCAACCGGATGATCGGCGCCGCGGTGGCGTGCTCCGCGACGATGCGGGCGTCCATGCCGTCGGCGCGCACCTCGGTCAAATAGGCGATCAGGATGTTGTCGGTGGTGTCACTCATGGCAATCTCGGCTGCGGAACAAGCTGGGCTAAGCTTAGCCGAAAATTATCGGCGGACGCCGCCGGCTCTGTCGGCGATACGCCAAACCGGATCGACATTGCCGACAATGCCGGAACCGACCGACGGCCGGAAGCGCCGGGGCTCGCGGATTCCCGGCACTTCGCCGCCGAACGGCGCCGGGCGCGGATATTGCTTGACCTATAGTAGGTATGCTTAACTCGGCCCCATTGCCGACCGGCAAATCCGGTCCACCATTCGGAAATTTAAAGGCCGGGGTCGGTAGACGGCAAGCGCTCAGCGATCTGTTCCCCACTTTGAGAAAGAGGGGGGTAGTTCTTGTCAGATTGGAAGAAAGACCGTCATACCCGCCGGGAAGCGGGTATCCAGTGCCATGGATGGCGAGCTTCGAACCCTCCATGGCGGCTAGATTCGCTCCGCGCGCTAACGGGTCCGGCAATCCATGCCGGAATGACAGCCTTAGGTAAGGGGAAGCCTGAAATCTAACCAAGTTGAATTAAGCGAGGGGCAGAATGAGCGGAGATAAAAACCAATGCGTTACCTTGTAATTCCCCCTCACCCCGCCCCCTCTCCCGCGAGGAGAGGGAGCTTTTCCGACACCCTCCAAACGGGGAAACCGGAATTAAGGCCGCTGGAGAAGCCCAGCCAAATAGTGACAGGCCGGGGGGGGAATACTCCGCCGGCAGCACGCTGAAATGGGCTTAAACCCTACATCAACCACTTCGATGAGGTCAACATGAAAATCGGCATACCCAAGGAAATCAAACCCAACGAAAACCGGGTCGCGCTGGTGCCGTCCGGCGCGGCCGCACTGGTAAGCGCCGGCCACCAGGTCGTGATCGAGACCGGCGCCGGCGCCGGCGCCGGCTTTGCCGACGAACTCTATGTCGCGGCCGGCGCCGAACTGGCCCCGGCCGCCGCGCCGGTGTGGGACAGCGCCGACCTGGTCGTCAAGGTCAAGGAGCCGATTGAGCCGGAATGGTCGCTGTTACGTCCTGACCTGACCGTCTTCACCTACTTTCATTTCGCCGCCAACCGCCGCTTGACCGAAGCGCATCTGGCCTCCGGCGCCACCTGCATCGCCTACGAAACAGTGCAATTGCCGCATGGCGAGTTGCCGCTATTGACCCCGATGTCGGAAGTCGCCGGCCGCTTGGCGGTGCAGGAAGGCGCACATTATCTGGAAAAGCTCTACGGCGGGCGCGGCGTGCTGTTGGGCGGCGTGCCCGGCGTGGCGCCAGCTAAGGTGGTGATTCTCGGCGGCGGCGTGGTCGGTACCCATGCCGCCAAAATGGCCGCCGGTCTGGGCGCGCAAGTCACGATACTGGACCTGTCGCTGGACCGCCTGCGCCACCTCGCCGACATTCTGCCGCCCAACGTGCAACTGCTGTATTCCAGCCGCCACGCGATTCTGGAACACATCGCCCAAGCCGACTTGGTCATCGGCGGCGTGCTGGTCACCGGCGCCGCCGCGCCCAAACTGATCCGCCGGGAAGACCTGGCGACGATGCAGCCCGGCGCGGTCATCGTCGATGTCGCGGTCGATCAAGGCGGCTGCGTCGAAACCACCCACCCCACCACCCACGCCGATCCGGTCTATCTGGTGGACGGCATCGTTCATTACGCGGTCGCCAACATGCCGGGCGGCGTGCCGCGCACCTCGACGCTGGCCCTAACCAACGCCACCCTCCCCTACGCGCTGCAACTGGCCAACAAGGGTTGGCAAACCGCGTTGCGCGACAACCCGGCCTTGCTGAAAGGCCTGAACGTCGTCGCCGGCCACGTTACCTACCCCGGCATCGCCGACGCTTTCGGCATGGCGTGTTTGCCGCAAGAACAGTTTTTACAGTGACAGTCATGGTGTAAGCGGCACCTTCGTCGCGACCAGGACGCCGCTCCCGCCGACTACCCGCCATCGCTTGGGACGATACGGCGGTTTCATGATCGTCGCTAGGTAAGTCGTTGGGCGCGGAACGGAACCTGCCCGGCTTCGACTCCGCTCAGCCGGCGTTCGCTGCCGGCGCCGGCGTCAAGCCGAAGCGACCGACTTCACCTTGCCGCTGGACATCCCGCGCCGCTTCGGTAGACTGCCGGCTCTGACCGAGCAGGAGGACAGCAGATGCAGGCAAGCGACACATTAACGGACATCCCACTCGCAGCGACAGTCTGGCAAACCAGCGCCGACCAAACCTGGCTATTCGAACCGCAATTCGAGACCCTGGCCTTCCAGAGCGAAGGCGACGACATCGGGCAGTCGACTATCACCATCAACCCGGAACAGCAACGCCAAACCATCGAAGGTTTCGGCTACACGCTGACCGGCGGCAGCGCCCTGCTGATCAGCCGGCTACCGGCCGCCGTCCGGCAAGCCTTGCTGGAAGAACTGTTTTTGCCGAACGGCGACGGCATCGGCGTCAGCTTTCTGCGCCTGAGCATCGGCGCGTCGGACTTGAGCGAGCGCAGCTACTCCTACGACGATCTGGCCGACGACGAAACCGATTTCGAACTGGCCCGATTCGACTTGCAAGCCGGCGACCGCGAAGTCGTGCCCTTGCTGCAAGCCATTCTGGCCTTGAATCCGGCCATCAAAATCATCGCCACGCCCTGGTCCGCGCCGCGCTGGATGAAAACCAACGCCGCCTGGGTCGGCGGCAGCCTCAAACCGGAATGCCAACCAGTCTACGCCGCCTACTTCGTCAAATACCTGTTGGCAATGCGGGCGCGCGGCATCGCCATCCACGCCGTCACCCCGCAAAACGAACCGCAAAATTACAAAAACGACCCCAGCATGGTCATGAGCGCCGAGGAACAGGCCGACTTCGTCAGGCTGCATCTGGGGCCGGCCCTGGCCGACGCAGGTCTGGCCGAGGTCGAGGTATTTTGCTGGGACCATAATTGCGACGTCCCCGAATACCCGTTGACCGTGTTGGCCGACGACCAGGCCCGCGCCTATTTCAGCGGATCGGCCTGGCATTTGTACGGCGGCGACATCGCGGTGCTGTCGCAAATCCACGCCGCCCACCCGGACAAAAAACTGTATTTCACCGAACAATGGGTAGGCTCGGACGGCCAATTCGGCGGCGACCTGCTCTGGCACGTCAAACACGTGCTGATCGGCGCCACCCGCCACTGGGCTAGCGTCGTGCTGGAATGGAATCTGGCCTCCGACCCGCACTGCCGGCCGCACACCGCCGGCGGCGAAGCCCGCTGCGTCGGCGCGCTGACGATAGACGGCGACCAGATCACCCGCAATGTCGCTTACTACATCATCGCCCACGCCGCCAAATGGGTCCGGCCCGGCTCGCTGCGCCTGGAAACCGACGCCGACGCGCTGCCCAACGTCGCCTTCCTGACTCCGGACGACCGCATCGTGTTGATCGTCCTAAACGACACCGCCGAGACCCGCGACTTCCGGATTCGCTACCGCGACCTCGACGCCCCCGCCAGCCTGGCGGCCGGGACCGTGGCGACGTATGTTTGGCGGGCGTAAAGTCGCAAAGTGGCCTGTTCGAAGCCGTCACCGAGCGACGCCGATCGCTACGCGCTACTCAAAATTGACGGCCGAGGGCTTTAGCCGCGAACGACTACATTGCAAACACGGATTTCCTTCAAAAACCGACTATTTGCATTCTAGGCTTGAAAATTAGCGCTAACCCAAGTTTTAAATCACTCCGCATTGAGCAAACTTGGTTGGATTATTAGTGTTCCCAGTGAGCGGCTATGTGCAAATTTGCGAGGGAGTTATGCTCGTTACCGGCCATCATCGAGCTTTGGCTTCATGACCGCATCGAAATGGAAAGCCGCCTAACCCGACCAGTCGGGGTAACTATCCAATTTCGACATTTAGGACATTTTTTGCCCAGGCGACTGGCCGGTATTCGGCGAGCAAATTAACACTATCGTTGCGTTACGAGGTTCCCAAGCACTCTTTGGAACTTATTAGCATGATGAAAGCCTTCCATAGCAGTAAGTCCATAATCAAATTTACGCAGATTGACGACGGCTCAATCCAACTAGGCTGGCAATTGCAGAGCCAAATAGCCATAACGCACCCGGAACCGGTACTGCAGCAACATCACCAGAAATAACGGCCCACGCCTCGTATTTATCAGTCTGGAAATATCTGCCTTGCCGACCGTTCCCGAAATTCACCCACCATGCATATACAGGGTTTGACAAATCCGGTGAACCTGACCAATAAGCATAAGCTTGGAGATTTTGAACCAGTCCTACGTTATTTTGCAGATACGGCGCTGAGCTACTGTAAGTTCCATTACCAAATATCCCAAAGTTGGAAGTAAAGTTGCCGTTGGCATCAAAAGCAGGTTTCAAACCCAAATTGACGTAATACATATAACTGAGTTCCGAATACGGGCTATCTATGCTGAAACCGTTATCCGAACTACCGTTAGTCGCATAGGTTAGATTGTAGTTGGTCGCACTACCGTCGATCGGCTTGATCGTTGGTAGTCGCCATTGATTGTAACCAAGGTAGTTTGCAGAGTTCATTGCAGAAATCCAATCTTGGGCAGTTGTCCAAGACATGGTGCCATTGGCATTAATGCCGGATACGCCGAAAGTATTGGTTGCGGCAAGATTGGCATTTTGCAGCCAGGTTACATCTAAAACCGTGTCATATAACAGCCCATTTCCACGGTCTATCAGCGCAGCATTGGCGGAGGAAAAAAACGCGCCAAAAACCAGTGCCATGGCTACTGATTTCGTTGATTGTTTAAATGTCATATTGTCAAGACTCCCAAAATTTACAATAGAAAAAGCCTTCCGTGGCCTTTTTCCTTGATGAGTGCGCTAAATTAGGCTGATTTACGTCGACCGAAACCGATCAAACCCGAAATTGCAGTACCGAATAACCAAACAGCACCGGGTATGGGGACTGGTGCTGTTGATGCGGTGAACACATAATTTCGGGTGGTCGGCGATTGGCTCATGCACGCGGCATTATCCGGACAGACACCACCCAAGCCGATCAAGTAATACCCGGCTTTTAATCCGTACAAATCCAGAGTAGAACCATCCACCGAACTGGCGGCACCGCCATTTAAGTAAGGTGATGTCGTGTTCCATGCGCCGCCATTAGCGACTAAATCACCGTCCGAATTGGTAAAGGTCAAACCGTTCTGCGCGTACCCAACCCAACCGTTATGACCGGAAATAATGTTACCTGGCGACGCTAACTTATCGTTAGTGTGTACGCCACCATCGTTAGGGCCGCGTACCTGATTGTATTTATGAAAACCGCTGCCGTTGACGATGGGGTTTGATCCGCTGGTCCAAATCGAAAAGCCGCCATAGCTTAAAGGGTCGGTGAAACCAGCGGTGAGTTTGAACTCGACGTTTAAGCGATTGCCTGCGGCGATATCGGACGCGCTACCAACCTGAATTGTGAACCAATCAGCCGTGTGTACCCAACCGAGGTTAAAGCTAGTACCGTAATCCGACCAAGATCTCAGAGGGGTTGAGTCGGTCTGGGTAATCGTCGTCCCGGTAAAAACACCCAAATTGGTTGAACCGAATGCAAATGATTCAGCAGACACTGCCGACAATGCAGCAACACCTAAAATACTAACAATCGCTCTATCCAATTTTGTTTTCATAAAAATTCCTTGTGTTCTTTCCAATACAAATTAAAAACAGGCTTTATTTGCGGCGCAAACCTAATAAACCCAAAAGCCCAGTGCCAAATAGCCATACCGCACCGGGCACTGGAACAGCGGCAATATTGCCTTGATGTACCGCCCAAGCGAAGTATTGATTGGTTTTTGGATTCGTCGCCTGGCCGCCGCCACTCATATTGCCAATGAAGGCAGTGGTTGCATCGTATTCACTGGACCAATAAGGTTTGGTCATCAAGTCGTGCACTAAACCTATAACCGGGACATTGAAATTGGCGGGATACGTGCCGTTTCCATATGGCCCATCGTGATACGTAAAATTGCCAGAGGTATCGACCACGCCAATCAGACCCAAGTTGACATAAAGCATATACATCAACATCGAGTTCTGACTGGTAATGTTAAAACCGTTATCGGTACTGCCATCAAATGCCCTGGTCATGTTGTAGCTGACTCCATTCACAGGTAGGGCGGAAGCCAACTGCCAACCGCCATAATCGACATTTCGCACGGAATCGTGATACACAAGGTTAGTTGCCCAGGTGTTTGCCGCATCCCAGGTCATTCGACCCGTCGTCGTATCAACACCGGTTGCAGAATATCCCGTGGTGTGTGCGTAATTGGCGTCCTGCAGCCATGTCACATCCAGGACGTTGTCGTACAATAACCCCCCCCCATATCTACTAAGGCAGCCTCCGCTGAGAATGAAAGCCCTCCAAAAACGAGTGCGGCGGCGATTGACTGTGCCGAGTTTTTAAATTTCATATTTTCTATACCCCAAACAATTAGCAAAATTAGACTTAAGTTGTCTTAAGTGGTGAGGCAGAAAATATGCCAAAATCAAATGACGCCCTAAAACCTTACAGTATCATGGATAATTCCTTGAACTGGGCTGGGCTGAGCTGGAAGGACTGCGTGAAATCACTTAAATCTATCGAAATTTAGGTGATATGACCTGTATTGCACCAAATACTAATATTGGGTTTTTTCATGACCGGGCGGATAAGCGAAGCGTCATCCGCCGATAAAACCGTCAAGCATCCGCTTCGCCCAATTCCAACAAGGCCAAGAGCGTAGACAGCCGCAAAGCCATCCGCACGCCGTAGAGGTGCCGAAATATCCAAGTGACTGATGGCTTGAAGGGCGTCAATGTTATGTTTAGCCAACATGTTGGGGTTCGTTACCTCAACCCACGGCCCTTTATATTTTGATCGTCCGGTTAAGTGCTTTTAGCAGATGTAAGGTGGCCAAATTTGCCCACCATTGCAACCCGCGTGGGTACACGCGCTTGTTTTACTCAAAATGGAACCTTCTTCAGTGTCTTGACTGGCTCACCCGGCCTGCCGTAGTCGAGAATATCCATTCGAAACCAATTGGGTTTGATCCCGCGAATGTTTTTGGTGGGGTTCAGGCCGATAAAGTCCTGCTCAATGAAGCTAGGGCTTCCGTACGCAACAAGCATGTCACCTACGGAAAACTGATCAATGAATTTTTGATCTGAAAGATTTCCAACTCCCCAAAACACCGCGAACTTTCCCTCTCCCCTAGGGGAGAGGAAGAATCTCTCCCGTTGAGCCCCTGCATCCTCAATCCAGTCAAAGTAATGGTGCCGTGCCGTGATGCGGACGGCCTTTGAAGCACCGTCCCCTTTGTATTCGATTGCAGTGATTACACCTGCCCAAGCAACAAGTGCGTCGCGGAAGGGGGTTGGCTGTTCTCGGACTTGTTTCGGGAAAACATCACGCCGTGCCTGTTGATAGAAGCCTGCCTCCCACTGTAGTAGAGGCTGATACTCCCGCGAACCTGGAACCAAGCCAAAGCAGCCACCCAGAGCCACAGCAATAAAGCAGATCAGTGCAAACTTTATAAGGTGCATAGTGTGTTGTTCTAGCGTGGAAGTAGGCGGCCTGCGCGGCTTTTTGCGCAGGTCCGCTCGACTGCAAGGTTATGCGGCATTTGGATGCAACTCGTCATAAGTAGGGTCAGCGTGTTCCCACTGGACATCAGCAGCCGTAAGGCGCTGCACTACGACGTCAAAGTCGACTGCGGGTGGAAGGTTGAGGACAATGTAGGTGGGGTTTGCGCCCTCGTACTCAACGCCAAGCGAGATAAGAGTATCAAGCAATGCTTTTGATTCATTGCCTTCGGATACTGGTGGATTGAAGATGACTCGAATGGTACGGTTGCCGGATTTCGACAAGACGCGCTCAAACGTTGCCATGCCTTCCACAGAGTTGAGTGGAGCCAAGACGATGTCGTGTAGAGAAACCGAATACGCAAAGAAAGGCAAGTTGTCGATCTTATACCGGTCGTTGCCAAGGTCATAGGCCCAAAGCGATTCCACTTCGGCCGTCCCGTTTTCGTTTGGCACTCGAAAGAGGACTTTCGATGTGGGCTCGCGTGACTCAGACATGATGCGTAACGTTTGAGTTGAAGTAGGGCGGCGGCGGGCGAAGCCCGCAGCGAATCAGCAAGCGCAGCTTGCAGGTAGTCCGGTTGACTGCAGGGTTATGCATCATATTTTTGATGCACGATAGAGATCGGTAAGAAGAAACTCGTTACCGAGTTTCTTTACAAGAGCCGCAGAGCCATTTTTTTGCTTATAAGCTAGTTCGGGGCTGGTGATGCCGATGCAGCAAATTACATTGGCTTTGATGTCTTGAACATTAAACTCTGCAATTCGGCGAAAAAGAAACGCCTCAATTGACGAACCTTCAGGCGTAGCTGATCCGATACTCATTGTTTCTCCATCGTCTATTGGGTTCTCAAGGGTGTAATAAGCCAGTTGACAGATGATGTTCACTCCCCAGCTTTCATCGCCTTTATGAACTACGGCTAGTTCATAGTTACCAGCGGAGTTTGGAGCCTGCTCTGAGCCTATTAGATCAGCCGTTACATAGAGCCTTCCATCTGTGTATTTTGAAAACATCACCACATCTGGGTTTCCACCAAGGTCTTGCCCCAGATGAAATGGAATGGTTCCATGCAGCACAGTTTCATCATGTGGCCCGAAAGATTGCTCCATTCCTTTGACTCGGGCGTCCCAAAGCTCCTCCCAGCTATCTTCTTCTGACATAACTCCATTCCTTTGTTTCATAGTTGTATGCCCACCAACCTGCTTCACTTATATTTATCTCCATCAATATCTCAATTCGCAGCTCAGCCTTTTTGGGCATAAATAACTTTGCCGCTTCTTTTGCCTCTTCCATTGTTTAATAGTGAGATATTTCCCTATCCACGTAAAGCCTGAAGTTTTCTTCATTCATAGCGGTATCTAACGTAGAGCTAACCGGGCGCGGTGCGGGAAGCTGAAAAAACAAAACTGTATTATAACCGCGCTCCGGTTGAGTGCCTTGCTAGCCATCATTTGGACAGCTCAGCCCGAATAAACGTAGCAAGCGACTCTCCGGCGTTCCATCTCTTTAGATCAACGACGGTACCACCGTACACTGTCTTGGCACGTTTTAGCGCCTTCTTTCCATCGCAGGTCAGGACAACTGATACCGTCGATCTGGCGGCAAGCGAAACGTCAGCCTAATTCTTGTATAGGCCGGTTGGTCTCATAGTCGGGCCAACCGAAGACATCTCCGCGCGGAGAACTGCCAATTCTTCCTCGCTTGCAAAACGCCCACAATCAAAGCCAGCGACTCGTTGCTGGTCGTCCAGCTTCATTCCAAAAGCAGTTTGGAGACCTCCCGGGGTAAGACACGTTTCTTTCGCTGCGCGAACGCCGGATTTACAAAACACATCCCGATCGTAGATGGACGACTGCAGGGATGCAGGAGGTAGGGCGACGCAGGATGCCAAAGCCGAGGGCTTCGCGGTCACGTGCCCGCTCGCCCCGGATGTATCACGCCTCATATCCGGTTCTTGTTCATCGCCCCGCAGCTTCGGGTTCGGCTTCTTCCAGACCCTGCCTCGCGACAACGCCCTTGCCGTTTCCCTAGCCTTCGGCTCTACGAAAACCTGGCTGCCGGACTTTCACCGACATAGTAACGCGCCATGCCCGGCACACACGTGGAGCATAGGGGCGCGCCGTAGGCGCGTCCCAGCGACCGGAGGGAGCGAACTTGAGCGTAGGGTCAGGTGCGTTATCCGTCAATGGAAACTCCTTTTGCAACCAAGCCAATTAGTGAAACCGAAAAAAGATGATTTGCATCACTTTTTGATTCGAACGATATTTCCCATTCTGCGTGCTCAAGTGATGCACATGGTATAGAAAAACTGGTCATCGTGAACTCAACCTCAAATGACTCGCACAAGGGCTTGCGAGTCCATTCTTCAAACTGAGGACGTAGGACCAATTCAACAGCTTTCAGAACTTCTTTGAAACGGACTTCGACAGAGGTAAAGAACTGACGTTGTAATTCATTCGGTGGCAACTCAGCTGCAGGTGCATCAATAAATAACTCAATCTCACGATTTGAGGGTTTGAATAAGCGGGTCGCTTCCCAATAAGAGATTCTTCCCCTGGGCATCTTCATATAGGTAATGAGTCCAAAGAATGGGTCATCAACCTCAAGGGGGCGAAATTTCTTTAGCAGGCTAGAAATCAAACTCATCTACGCACGTAACGTTTTAGTTAAGGCTTCGCCGAAGGCGTCAGCCTTGAACGACTTGTTATGCCGAGCGATGAAGATTAAAGGGAATCTATATCGGCGTTGGCATCGATATTTTCCAGAGTCCATTCGACGGCTTTTCTGTATACCTCTTCACGGCTATTAGCGAGCTCATTTTGAGCACTAATAACGCCATTGGCCGCATACAAAATTGTTGCTACCCAATAGCCGCCAACTTGCTCTGTTATAAATATTCTGAATGTCTTGCCGACCGATGTTTTTATGTTAAGTGCGGTTGTTTCGCCTACGAATGACATTGAGAAGGTCTCCATTGGGTGATTGGACATAACGTAAAGGTAAGGGGCGCGTAGCAAAGCGGAGCGTCCCTTTGACCGCCTTGTTAGGGTCCATGAAGAGCTACTAACGCAAATGCAACCACATAAAACAAGCCAGCGGCGGCCATCACCCAGCCAACGTATTTATTTGCGGTAATACGCCATGCAGACATAGTGCTCTCAGATTTTCGCGCAAGTATTGTAGCCACCACCCCAATTACAAGAAAAACAAGCTGTGCGTCTGTGAGCAACCAGTTGAATCGCTCAAACTCGACTGGGCTCCCCATAAGAACAGAGCCCCACATTATTGCGAACGCGGTGATTGTTGGGCTAATCGTAAAAAGGGCAATCACATTGCGCACCCTAACAAGAAATTAGATAGTTTCCATATATCTACAGAAAAACGATCTTCAGCATGATAATTTATTGATCGACATATGATCTTCCTTTCTGTATATCATTCGGCAGTGAAATAATGACCGGTAACAACCAGACTGCTGTCATTGAATCAGATCGGGCGATAGACCGCAACCGGTCGAGACAAGACGATCATGCCCTACCTAACCACGCCGATGACTTCCCGATAACCGAATTCTAAGCTGTTGATTCGACTCCATGGCATCGATCAGCGGGTTGTTTTCCAACCCCAATTTGCAAAAGCCCAACAACTTCGCGTCGGTCAGCGTAAACCCCGCCCAATATTCGACCGTTTTCGCGATCCGCCCCGCCGTGGACGGCAAAATCGGGGACGTTGTCGGCCAATAGGGCCTGGAGCGCGGCAACGGCCGGGCCGTGGGTGGAAAAGTTGGCGCGGTCGGTCGAAAATCCAGTGCGGTGGACCGAACCGTGGGCGCGGTCGGGCGAGAGTCCCGTACGGTAAACCGAAATGTGGGCGCGGTGGGACGAAAATCCCGCGCGGTGGACCGAAGCGTGGGCGCGGTCGGATGAAAATCCCGTACGGTGGACCGAAATGTTGGCGCGGTCGGACGAGAATCCCGTGCGGTGGACCGAAATATTGGTAGGGTCGGCCGCGCACAATTCAATACCGTGCGGGACGCGGCCTAGCGCGGCTGCAGCGGTTCCACGGCGGAGTTTTCCGCTGCTAGGCAGAGTTCGTTTGCTGAGCGTTGGGCTGCGGATATTGGAGGCCATAGCCGTGGTGCCGACTCGCGGCTGATCGTGGTAAACACCGCGCGAACGCCTGTCGTCCGGTTCTCGCGGCGCGAAACCAGCCACCATTTCCCGCGCGGCGAATTGCGCGTTGATCGTCGCCGCGCGGAAAATTCCCCCTATCAATTTGCAAGGGTTTCCTGTAAAAATTCGGGGAAACGCGTTCATCGGCACCCGACTTGAGAATGGAAAAATCCAGCCGCCCATTACCAAACCGTCTTCGTTCATGTTGATCTCCCGGTTACGGTCCTCCGCCCGCCCCGGCAAGCCGGCCGCCCGGCGCTGGATGGTTACGCTGGCCTTACTGACCCTCGGCCGAGCCGACGCCGTGCCGCTCCCCGGCAGCCTCCCCGACCATCCCACTATCCGGCTTGGCAATACGTTAACCGACCAAGGCAACCCGTCGGCGCTTAGCGGTCCCGCTTCCGGCAACGTCGTTCAACCCGACGTGTTGTTTACCCCCGGCCAAGTCGCGTTGGTAGCGCTGTCGTTGATGGCCGCGTTCTTAATTTGGCATCGCTTGCTGCGCAAACAAGCGCGGACCCGGATCTCGGCGCTCGAAGACCGGGTGTCGGCGCGCACCGCCGAACTGATTCGCAGCGAGGCGCAATTGCGCGCCACGCTGGACAATACCCCGAATATCGCGGTGCAGTGGTACGACGCGGCCGGCCGGGTCACTTACTGGAATCCCGCGTCCGAGAAGCTGTACGGTTGGCGCTCCGAGGAGGCGCTCGGCAAGACCCTGGATCAATTGATCTTCACGCCGGAAGCCACCGCCGATTTTCGCCGCCGAATGTTGCTGGCCCATCTACAGCGTTGCCCGCAAGGTCCTTACGAAGTGCGGTTGCACACCCGCGACGGCCAAATGCGCTGGATGCTTTCCACGTTGTTTACGATACCGTTGGAGGACAATCGGCTGGGCTACGTGTGCATGGACACCGACATCACCGAGCGTAAGCTCGCCGAGGAATCGCTACGCGCCAGCGAGGAAAAATTGCGCGGCCTGTACGAACTAGCGCCGCTAGGCATCGCCTTGACCGACATGGACGGCCGCTACATCGAGTTCAACGAGGCGTTTCGCGTCATCTGCGGCTATCCGGCCGACGAATTGACGGATATCGATTACTGGACGCTGACGCCCAAGGAGTACCGGCACGAGGAATCCTTGCAACTGGAGTCGCTAAAACATTCCGGCCGCTACGGACCTTATGAAAAACACTACCGGCGCAAGGACGGTAGTTTGGTGCCGATCAATCTGAACGGCCGGCTGGTGCACGGCCCGGACGGCCGGGAATATATTTGGTCCATCGTCGAGGACATTTCCAAGCGCAAGCAAGGCGAGGCCAAATTGCAATTGGCCGCCAGCGTGTTCAGCCATGCCCGCGAAGGCATCATGATTACCAACGCCGCCGGCGTCATCGTCGAAGTCAACGATACCTTCAGCCATATCACCGGCTACAGCAACGCCGAAGCCCTGGGTAAAAAACCCAGTTTTTTACATAGCGGCCGGCAGGGGCAAGCCTTCTACGCGATGATGTGGGCCGAGCTGATCTCCAAGGGCTATTGGTCGGGCGAGATCTGGAACCGGCGCAAGGACGGCCGGGAGTTTGCCGAAATGCTGACGATCAGCGCGGTTCACGACGGCGACGGCCGGATTCAGAATTACGTGGCGCTGTTTACCGACATCACCGCGATCAAGGAGCACCAACAACAACTCGAGCATATCGCCCATTACGACGTGCTGACCGGGCTGCCCAATCGGGTGTTATTGACCGACCGGCTTCAGCAAGCGATGCTGCAATGCGAACGGCATGCGACCTCGCTGGCGGTGCTGTATATCGACCTGGACGGTTTCAAGGCGGTCAACGACCGCTACGGTCACGACCTGGGCGATCAACTGCTGATCGCGGTCGCCAACCGCTTAAAGGATACGTTACGGGAGGGCGACTCGTTATCGCGTATCGGCGGCGATGAATTCATCGCGGTGCTGGTCGACTTAAACCAGGCCGGCGATTTCGAAGCGGTGGTCGAGCGTCTGCTGCGGGCCACCTCCAATCCGGTGACGATCGACCAAATCCCGCTACAAGTATCCGCCAGCGTCGGCATCACACTGTATCCGGACGATCAAGCCGATACCGACCAACTCTTGCGCCACGCCGATCAGGCCATGTACATCGCCAAGCAAGCCGGCAAGAACCGCTATCACGTGTTCGACGTCGGCCGGGATGCGGCGGTCAAGGTGCGCTTCGAAAATATCGAGCGGATTCGTCTGGCCTTGGATCAAGGCGAATTTTGCCTGCACTACCAACCGAAGGTGAATTTGCGCGGCGGCGAGGTGGTCGGCGCCGAAGCGCTGATCCGCTGGCGGCACCCCGAGCAAGGCTTGTTGGCGCCCGCCCTGTTTTTGCCGCACATCGACAACCATCCGCTGTGCGTGGCGCTGGGCGAATGGGTCGTGACCACCGCGCTGTCGCAAATCAGGGCCTGGGCGGCGGTCGGCGTGCATTTGACGGTCAGCGTGAATATCGACGCCTTCCACTTGCAACAAGCGGACTTTCCGGCGCGGCTGGCGGCGCTGTTGTCGGCATTTCCGGATGTTTCGCCGACCGCGCTGGAACTGGAAATTCTGGAAACCAGCGCCTTGCAGGATATGGCGGCGGTCATCGACACGATGCACGCCTGCCGCCGGCTCGGCGTACAATTTGCGTTGGACGATTTCGGTACCGGCTTCTCGTCGTTGACCTATTTACGCCGATTTCCGGCCGAAATTCTGAAAATCGACCAAAGCTTCGTCCGCGACATGCTCGAGGACCCGGACGACCTCACCATCGTCAAGGGCGTGATCGGTCTGGCCACCGCGTTTAAGCGTCTGGTGATTGCCGAGGGCGTGGAAACCCTGGCTCACGCCGAAGTGCTGCTGGAAAACGGTTGCGAACTGGCGCAAGGTTACGGCATCGCCCGGCCGATGCCGGCCGACCGGTTTTACGAATGGCTGACCACCCGCTCATTGGACGCGGTTTGGACCGCCTGGCTGAACTCGGCCAAACAATCGATCGCTCCCGCGGCCGAGGCGCCGCAATCAACGACCCGCGCCACCGACATCCGCACCGATTCCTGACCCTTCGAACGCCGCCGTTAGAGAGGTGGCGTTTTGAGTGATAACCGGCCGATCTGTTCCCCGAGCGGAGTCGAAGGGGACGTAGCACGGCGGCCGGCCGAATCTACCACCCGGCTTACAGTCCTACGATCCCGAAACGAACTGTCCCCGCAGCCCGCGTAACGCCCAGCCAGCGTCGCAGCGACGCGAGCCGGCATGACCAACATCCATCTTGGGCCGAATCTATCTTAATACGTCCAGGCAGCCGCCCCGTCCGACCGCTGAGTCCGGCAAGCGGTTTGGCCGGGTTCGGCCCGGTAAACCGCGTCGATCACCGCCGCCGCGTTAACCGGCGGCGGCGTGACGTAAGCGTTGCCGCCATCCGCAGGTAAGCCGGCGCCGGGCTCGCAAACCGGCTCTACTTGAACCTCTCCGCGCCGGGCGTAGACCAAGCCGCTCAGCAAGCCGGCCAGCGCCAGCAATAGCAGGCGGTGCGGCCATCGGCTTTTCAGCCGGCGGCGCCAGGGATATTTGCGGTAGCGGGTATTCATTCGATTCCTCCGTTGGGTTTCGAATCCGGCACCGAAAAACGCCGCCGCCCTATCCCGCTCAATCGCGGATAAGCCGGTTCGGCGCTTTCCGGCCGGTTGCTTCGATTAAAAGTCGAACGTTTCCACTTCTGAAATCATGAATACCGGCGCGCCTCCGCTGGAGATCGCTACCGCGTGCGCGGCGGTTTCCTGACCGCCGGGCGAGCTCAAGCAGGCTTGCAAATCCGCCAGACTGGGGAAATAAACTTCGGCGATCCGGTGGAAGGCCGCCGGACTTTGGTCGGCGTTGGACAAGATCAGCGAGGCCACGAAACGGGTTTTCCCGGCCAATTTTTCGACGGCCATCGGCACGTGCTCGTCGGCATACAGCCGCTCGAAGGTTTCCAGATCGGTCGGAACGGGGTACATCACGATTAATTTTGCTGCTTTCATAGGTAACTCCAATGTTTTGATGAATGGGAGCACATATGAAACGCCTTTTTATCCCAGTAGTAAAATACCGACTACCTATGAAACAATAGGTATTACCTATTCATTATCCGGAGAGCGAACATGGAAATGCAACAAATCCGCTATTTCCTGGCGGTTTGCGACAAGGGCTCGTTTACTCGCGCCGCCCAGTCCAGCTACGTCGCCCAACCGTCGTTGACGCAAGCCATCAAAAAATTGGAAGACGAGTTGGGCGGCGAACTGTTCAGCCGGGACCGTAGCGGTTGCCGGCTGACCTCGTTGGGCCGCTTGGTGGAACCGACCTTGCGTCAGATTTTCCGCGAGGCCCAAGCCGTCAAAGCCGAGGCTATTCGTTTCAGCCGCTTGAATACCGTGCCGCTGCGGCTCGGCGTGATGACGACCATCGCCGCCCGGCATTTGAGTCCTTTCTTTGCCGATTTCCAGCGAGAACACCCGCATTTGGAACTGGAATTGGTCGTGGACGGCGAGGCCCAGTTACTGCGGCAACTGGACGAACAAACCTTGGACCTGGTGATCAGTGCCCCCACCCTGCCGCCGCCCGCGCCTTTGCAGACCTTGAGCTTGTACCAGGAGCGTTACGTCGTCGTGTTTAACGACCAGCACCGTTTCAATCAATTGCCGGCCATCGATCTAGCGGCGATACAAGCCGAGCCCTATCTGGACCGGCTGAATTGCGAGTTGCGCGAAACCTTGCGCGGCGTGTGCCTGGGCCGGCAAATCGATCTCTACGCCGCTTATCGCAGCAACAGCGAAGACTGGATTCTGGCGATGGCTAGCGCCGGCATCGGCGTTGCGCTGCTGCCGGAATTCAACGTACCCAAGCAAGCGGAGCGCTTGAAATGGCGCTATTTGTCCGACCCGGACATTCGTCGGACCGTCTCGGCGATTTATCCGGCGCCGAACGCCGCCAATCCGGAACTCAAGCCGCTGTTGGCGAAACTGCAAGTGGCGTTTTAGGCCGAATCCAAACCGCGCCGAAAACGCCGCATGACTATTCAGCGCGAAGTAAAAACGCCCTCTCCCAACAGAGCGGGGGATGAACACCTCAATGTCGGCTATGCCGTTCGCTGAGCGGCGTCGAAGCGAAATCGCTGGCTTCGGCTCCGCTCAGCCACCGCCTTACGTCGGCTCCGCCCGGCCAGCGCCTTATTTCGGCTCCGCTCAGCCACCCCCTTATTTCGGCTCCGCTCAACCAGCGGCTTACATTGACTGTAACCGTTTAACTTAAAAAGAGCAGTTTGGCGATGAAAAATCCCGTTCGTCCTGAGTTTGTCGAAGGGCGCGCGGGATTTTTCATTCATCCATTTGGCGAGTGTATTGCGAGCCGTCATCATGCTTCGACAGGGCTCTCCTGAACGCAGCCGAAGGACTCAGCACGAACGGCCCGCATTACATACCAACTGCCCTTTTTAGGTTTAACTTAACGCCACAGGTAACCCCTCCCCCAAACGCCCTCTGAATAGTTACAACGCCGCCGGCGGAGCGACCGCCGAAAACTGCGTTAATTCGGCGTTAAGCGGCGCGCTGATAGGCTTAACCTGCACTCCGGATGCACGCGAACCTCCCGCATCCCAGGCAGCCGTTCGGGCGCTCAAGCTAACGGCAATCCCTCTTAAACAGCGGCTGACCTTGCAGCCGAGGAGTTCTCATGTCACGTTGGATGTGGTTGATCCTGATTCTAAGCCTGTCCGCCGGCTCCGGCCGCGCCGCCGATAGTCCTACCCCGACTTCGGCCGTTAGCGCGGACATGATGCACTGCGCGGCCTTCAGTCCCTACGTCGGGCAATTGAACCCGGACTGGGGCGCCCATCCCAGCCCGGAATTGATAGACAATTTGCTGGACCGCCTGATCGCGCAAACCCCGTTTCGCTGCATCATGACCTACGGCGTCACCAACGGCTTGGAGCACACCTTCGCCGCCGCCCGCGCTCGAGGACTCAAGGTGATTGCCATTATCTGGCTGGACCGGGATATTGCGATGAACTCTCAGTCGATTTCGGAGGGCATCGCCGCCGCCCGAACCTATTCGGACACCATCGTCAAGTTGGCTTGCGGCTCGGAAGTGCGCACCCGCCACGCCAAGGCCCTGGACGGCGAGATCCTGCGTTGCCTGGACGCCTTCCGCGAGGCCGGCGTCCGTCAGCCGCTGACGACGATCGATACCTGGTGGGAATGGTGCGACCGCGCGGCCGAGTGTCAGCCCACCGAGTTCGCGGCCAAGGTCGATTGGATAGGCGCGAATATCTTTCCGTGGTGGGAGAACAAGTTTTCCGGTCTGTATCCTTGCACCAGCGCCGAACAAGCCGCCGACTTCCATATCGCCCGCCTGAACCAATTGCGTAAGACCTATCCCGACAAACCGGTGGTCGTCACCGAATTCGGCTGGCCCAGCGGCCCGGAAAACGGCACCGAAGTCAACGCCCATACCGGTCAGCACTGCGGCGTGGCCAGCCCCGCCAATCAGGCCCTGGTGGTGACGTCGACCTTGGCGAAACTGGCCGAAAAAGGCTGGTCCGGCGTGGTCTTCGAAGCCTTCGCCGAAAACTGGAAGCCGGGCAACGAAGGTTTGTTCGGCCGCTATTGGGGCATCTGCGCCGGACAAGCGCCTTACGCTTGCCACGGCATACCTCGACGCTAACCACCGCAGCCACGGTCGGCTGGGGTGGTGTTGGGGTTGTCCGGGATTTGGGCTAGGGTCGGCGGAAGGTCGCGAAACGCATCGCTTGCAAGTCGATGCGCCACTGCGCGATCCGCAATGCTTGCGGCGCCGACCAACCCGGCTTGGCCGGCCAGCGCAAATCCAGCGGCAGACAATTGTCGAGCGGATCGTAAACCGCCCCCGGTCCCAACAAACCGTCGAAAGACTCCGCCCCTCCGTCCGGGACACGCGCCAAAGCAACCATGCCCAACGGAATCCGCGCCGGCAAACGCAAGCCGGCGTCCGACCAACGCAACTCAAAATGCTCGGCTGGCCCGGCGGCCGGCTGCGAAGTCCATTCCGATTGCAACAACTCGCCGCTCTCGTCGCGCCAAAACATTCGCCAATGCGGCGTCGGCGCGGCGGCGGACCAAAACAGATACACGTCATCGCCCGCCCGGCACAAGCCGCCGCCGCTGCTATCGTCGGCTCGCGAAAACTCGCCGCCGTGCCGCGACTCGATACGTTCGACCCGAACCCCGCCCGGCGCCAGCCAATGTTCGGCCCACACTTCGCCTATTTCCGGCAGTAAAAACCGACGCTCGTCGACGATGCGATGCGGCCTGGGCCGCACCGGCGCTCGCAATCGCCCGGCCTCGGCAACCGCCGCGCGTGCTTCGAAATACCAGGGTTGCAACAGATGAGCGGCGGCGACCGGCACCGCGATCGGCAGCAATCCGGTCGCGGCGATGCCCAAGGATTCGCCGCCGATCAGTGCCGGCGAAACCCATCGTCCCAGCCAGACATGCAAGCCAAAATACACGACCGGGCAAACGAACAACAAACACAGGTAAAACACCGCCAAGGCTTCCGGGCCTCCGACCGCTTGCGCCGGCAGCCAGGCGACCGCGGCGGTCGCCGCCAAGATCGGCAGAGTCGCCAGCCGGACCCAGCGCCAGGCCGCGACTTTGCCGCGCCGAGCAAATGCCTTCCGTTCTCCGAGCCACACCCCGGCGCATACCGCCAAGCCCAAGCCCAGCAACGGTGCCCAAATGCCGATAGGAATCGCCCCGAGCATCTGCATAAGTATCCCCGTCAGTGTCGAATCAAGCCGCTAAGCACTGTTTGCGGAAAACCCAAAGCGCTGGCGAACTTGAGGTCTTATCGTGCTACTCGCGACCAGCCATGTCGATGGCATTCGCCACGGCTATTCCGCTACCGCCTCGGAAACCGGTTTGGAAACATCGATTTCGACGCTCGGCTCCAGATCGGACTTCGATTCGGAATCGCCGCACGCGGCCGACAACGATTCCTCCGGCCGGATGTCGGCGATAGAGATCCGTTGTCTGTTATAACCCAACGCCGTCAATTGCTCGACCAACCATAGCTTGCGGCGCTGAGCTAATAATTCCGTATAAGCGCCGGGTCCCGGATCGGTGGTCGAAAATTTCAGTTGAATGTCTCGCTCCGCCGGCGGCACTACCGGTTTCTTAGACACCGGAGCATTCTTATCCTGCTCGGATTCTGCTGCATCGCCGGAGCCCAGCATCGCCGACTTCAGCATCGTGGCGTCGCTGAACGCGACCGCGCCCGGTTCGTACGTCAAACAATGGATGTCGACATCGGCGGCAACGCTGGGCGCCGGGTCACCGACGTAATCGGAAGGTATCAGGCCGTATGCGCCGATAACCGCGTCCGCGTAACGGAGACCTTGTATCGTCGGCGTCACCGCACCGTTGTAGGTCCGAGCCACTTGGGCAATCAACGCTTCCAGGGTTTTCGCCGCACCGGCCTGTTTGACCAATATTTCGAGGTATTGCGATGCCAGTCTGGCGTTCTGGCAGGGATTGTCCAATAAGGCCAGCAAATCCCGGTCCGATAGCGCGTCCCCCAACTCGTTCCGCAGGACCTGCCTGGCGATTTCCGGACGTAGTTGCGCCAATCCGTAGGAGAAATTCGGCAGTCGCCCCGTCAATCGCAAGATGATGTCGGCCAAACCGAATTCGATGCGCCGCTCGAATGCGGAACGGTTGTATTTTTCCGCCGCCAAGATCGCGATCGTCAAATTATGAATATCGATGCCGCCGATGTCGGCCACCGCAACCGTGTAATCCGGACGCAAGCAGGCCAGCTCCGGATGCGACGAGGCGATACTCAGGTGAAGCGCGATATTCTGTCTGTTTTTCTGTTCCGACAGCGAAATGGCCGTTCCTTCGCCCTCGTCGTACAACTGAACTTGAGCATAGCCGGATCGCAACAGAATTGCGTAACCCAAGCGCTCCGGCATGGTCAAATGATCGCGAACCACTTGATCCGGTGTTTGGCCGGTATAGGGTTTTTCGTTGTTGAAGGGCTCGAAAAAAGCCGCGGCGGCGAATAAGCCGCCCAAACCGGCGAACAGCAGCAATTCGCGCCCGGTTTTTTTAAGTAGCGCGGCCCAAGATAGCGGCGAAATAAGTAGCGATCCCACTGGTGACAATCCCCATGAAAGATGTACGAACGGTTTCCAGCCAAGCGAGATTTCCCGCCACATCGTGGGTCGCCGGTTGCGGCAATTGCTCGCGCAATAATAGCTTGGCCAGATCGACCCCCAAACCGGCAAAGTATGAGAAGGACACGAAGTACAAAAAATACACGCAGGCGAATTGAAATTGCAGATGATGCAGAACCGGCTGCTGCAACACGTCCCAAAACACGATGAACGGCCAAGCCAATAACAGCGCCGCGAAAAATCCGGCGGTACGCGCGGTCAATGCCGCTTGTTGAGCCAAATAACGGTAGATGTTTCGGTAATTGATCCGGCTACCCTTGGTGACTTGCATCCATTTGAACGGCAAATAGAACAGCAGAAAGCCCACTAAACAAGGAATGGCTAGCTTTATCGTCAACGACTCCCAACGAAAAGCGCCGTTCTCGCTGTACATAAACGAAGAGAACGAAAAATACAGTTTGTAAGGCGTCAGATAGCTGGCCGCCTTGGTCAGAAAGACGGTGGCGAAAACGCCGCCGACAAAGCCGGGCAAATTGACACTGGTTCTCGAGACAGGCATGGCCAAACCTCACTTGAATGGCGGACCGAGGGACGCCGGTCGTTTCGCGCGATGGGTAGCGAGTTTCCGATGCCGGCGACCGCCGGCATCGACACCGTTGCGTTGGCGATGATCGTCCAATCATAGGCGATATGCAACAGTACATTTGTACTGGTACGGATGGGTTCGGCCGGAGTCCGTGCCCCTCCGAGGATTAACGCATTTGAACATCCGGCGCGTTCCCGCCGCATCGACAGCTGATTTACGCATGGAACTGAAAAAACGGAAGCTACCGGTCGCAGCCTGAGCGGATGCCTGACTTTCCGGTGGCGCGAAAGTCGCCAGCCACGCTACTTGCCGCCAAACCGTGAATTCACGGCAACCCCGGTCGCCCGCCGTGTCTGGCCGGCGCGCTCCCTATGCGTGATATGCCGCATTTTTCCAAAAAATACGGCATATCACACACTTTAGTTTCTAGGGTTTGCCGAGAAATGATTCGACCGACGCCTGTTCCCCCCGCACGTCTTGGTGCCACTCGAATCGTTGCGCCGATTCTCGGCTAAACGCCCTCCAGCGCGGTGAAAGCCGGCCCCAGCGAGTTATCACGCCCCGTCGCCAACCGGCACCGGGCGATTCGCTCCGCTCGCCAAGCGTTTCGACTCTGACCGGCTGCCGACACGACAATGCAGTCTTCCCAGCCAACGCCAACCCGTGGCGTGTTTCTTGCTGCCTAAGGCGCTCGACCATCCTAAAATCCAGCCAAGCCGTCCATGTCCGACGCATCTTCCGGTTTTTTACAAACTCTGTTCTTGAGGCACGCCGACGAAATCGGCGCCTTCGTGCGCGGCCGCTGGCCTAAGGAACCGGACGTCGGCGACATCGTGCAGGAAACCTTTTTGCGACTGTCGCAATATCCGGCGCCGGAGACCATCCGCAATCCGAAAGCCTTTCTGCTGCAAACCGCCGCCAATCTGACCGTCGATCGGCATCGCCGCCGCGAGATACGCGAACGCTTGGCCGATGCCGACGCCGAGCCGGAGCTGATTCCCGATCGCGGCTTGTCGCCGGAACATTACTGGCAGGCCCACCAGCAGCTCGAGCGCTTCTCGGCCTGGCTGGACGAGTTGCCGGAATTGCAACGCCACGCCTTTGTGTTGTATCGGATCGAAGGTTGTTCGCACCGAGAAATCGCCGACCGACTGGGAATTTCGGTGCGAGGCTCGGAACGTTACGTGATGCTGGCAATGCAGCACATCAGCGCCCGGCTGGCCGCCGACGCGGCGCGACTCTAATCCCAGCCGACCGTCCCCGCCCGACTTTGGTTAAACTGCTCCCTTCCAACTTCGACTCCGACATCCGCGTGACCCAGTCCTCGGCCTGTACTCAAGCTCAACGCGACCAAGCGATCGCTTGGCTGTTGCGACTGCGCGAAACGCCGACCGACCCGGCGCTGCGCCAGGCCTTTACGGCTTGGCTGACCGCCGATCCGGCCCACCCGGACGCTTATCGCGAAGCCGAGGCGCAGTGGGCTTGGATGGAACCCTTTACCCGGCAGTCCTTTGCGGCTCGCGACGCCGCGTTGCGCTACCGCGCGGCCCGGAACGACGTTCGCCGCCGCCGGCCGGCCATTTGGGCCACGGCAGCGACCGTATTGCTGGGGCTGGGCTGGGCCGTGTTTTCGCCGCAAGGCTGGTATGGTTGGTCCAGCACCTACAGCGCCGGCAAGGGCCAGCGGCTGACGGTGACCTTGTCCGACGACTCCCATTTGGAATTGAATACCGATACCGAAGTTCGAGTACGCTACAACCGCAACCGGCGCCA
>NZ_LUUK01000160.1 GCF_001644025.1 Methylomonas koyamae | reverse complement strand
TCCTATTTCAGCTCCGCTCAAGCCAACGTCTTATTTCGGCTCCGCTTTGACAACTGCTTACATCGACTGTAACCGTTCAACTTAACGCCAAAGGCAACCAACTTACCCCAAGCGACATCTGAACAGTTACAAAAGGCGAATGTTTGTCGCCATTCTCGCGGTAAATGCCGCCCGCGTATACCTCCAACCCGAATCGGGCCGCCGAAGCGCCGTCAAAAGCAGGTAAACTAAACCTTTATCCATTCACCCGACCGTGTCCAAATCCACTTCGCCGCCGGCCGCCCGGCTCGTTTCCAGCGCCGCGCGCCGTCGGCAAACCTTGGGCTTGCTGGACATGATTGCCGCCTGTTTATTGTTCTCGTTGATGAACGCCGGCGTTTACGCCAGCCAACGACTGGACCCCGGCTTGCCGGCGGTGATGGCCAGCTTCATTCGGATTCTATGCAATCTTGCCGTACTGATCCTTCCGGCATTGGCCGGCCGTCGGCTGACGGCCTTGCTGGGCGACTGCCGGCCATCGCTGTGGTTGCGCGGCTTATTCGGCGCCAGCGCGCTGATGCTGTCGTTTACCTCGATCGCCTGGATCGGTCCCGGCGAAAGCACGTTTTTAACCTCCAGCAGCGGCGTGTTCGTCGCCTTGCTCAGCCCTTTCCTACTGGCGCAGAAGAACTCGTTGGCGGTCTGGCTGGCCATCGTTGGCGCCTTTAGCGGGGTCGGTTTGCTATTCGACTTTCGGCAAAGCGGCAATTTGTTCGGCCAGGCCACCGCGCTCGGCGCCGGCTTGCTGTCGGCGCTGGCCTATTTGATGTTGGCGAGGGCCGGACGCAGCAACCCGGCGACCACGGTAATATTTTATTTTTGCTTGGCGGCGCTAATCCTGCACGCCGCCTATTTTACGGCGTTCGGCTTCCGCTGGCCGGCCAGTCCGGAGAGTTGGGGCTTGCTGATCGTGGTCGGTCTGCTCGGCAGCGGCGCCCAGCACTATCTAACCCGCGCCTACCAATCGGCACCGGCGGCCTTGGTCAGCTCGGTCGGTTATCTGACGCCGGTGCTGAGTCTGAGCTGGGGCGCGATCTTCTTTGAACAAATCCCCAGCTCAACCGCGCTGCTCGGCGCGGTGTTGATTTTATTGTTTGGCGTGTTGTTGCCATTTTTGCGCTAGCGGCGGGGATTTGCTAGCCATTTGCAGCCATCTTTCGCAACTTTCGAATTGATGATTCCATTTTTGCGATCAGGAATTCCGCCATGTTGCTTAAGCTTGCTTTCGGCGCGGGACGACCATCAAAAAACGGCATAAAAAAGCCCTCGCCAACTTAACGTCGGCGAGGGCTCGGTCGGTCCGGTTAGTTATTCAGCGTCCATTTCGTCGGCCGACAGCTTCTGGCCGGGGATGTAGTTGGGGGCCACGCTGATCAAAATGGTCAGGAAGGTCGCAATATACGGCACCGACTGCACCACCAATACCGCCACCCACAAGCGGCCGCTCAGATTGTCGAACTGTGGCTCCATCCGCATCGCGACCGCGCCGGCCAGCAGCAGGATCAGCAGCAGCAGTTCCTGCCAGATAATCAGCAAACCGGCAACTAGTGGGCCTTGCTGCTCGTATTTGGGCGTCCGCATGAACGGTTTACCGGATGTAAACAAGCCTTGCAAAGTGCCGCGCGCCACGGTGTGGGTCAACGACAAACCGGCCAAGGCCGCGCCCAAGGCTTGCCAGAGCGAGCATGCCACCCTGGCCTTATACAGCCACAGCCCACGCAGGATCTTGAACGCGAACAAACCTATCGTCGGCAACAGAAAGGCGTTGACCGGCAACTCGCTATGTTTCGGATCGTAAAGCAGCAAGGCCGTCAATACCAGGCTGGTACCGGTGAACAGTAGGGCCAACGCGTCGGAAAACCAGGGCAACCAACCGGCGACGAAGTAGTAGCGCTGCGCCGACGTCAACGAGGACTTCTTATTGGGCAGGAAATGCCGCCAATGTTGCTTGATGATCTGCATCGCACCGTAGACCCAGCGGAAACGCTGGGTCATGTAACCGGAAAACGTATCCGGCATCAGTCCACGGCCAAAGGATTCCTTGCAGTAAACCGAGTCGTAACCGGCCTCGTACAAGCGCAAACCCAGTTCGCTATCCTCGCAGATACACCATTCGCCCCACGGACCGACTTTTTCGAAAGCCGATTTGCGGATCATCGTCATCGTGCCGTGCTGAATAATCGCGTTGTACTCGTTGCGCTGCACCATGCCGATATTGAAAAATCCGGCATATTCCCAATAGCACATGTTTTTGAAGGAACTTTGGTGGGAATCCCGGTAGTCTTGCGGCGATTGCACAAAGCCGACGTTTTCCTGATCGAAGTAGGGCACCATGGCTTTCAGCCAATCCGGCGACAGGATGTAATCGCTGTCGATGACCGCGATGATTTCTGCGTCTTCGGCGGTGTTTTCCAGTGCGTAGTTGATCGCGCCGGCTTTATAGCCCGGCCAATTGTCCAAATGGAAGAAGCGGAATTTCGCCCCCAACCGGTCGCAATCGTCGCGGACCGGCCGCCATACCGCCGGGTCCTTGGTATTGTTGTCCATCACCAGGACTTCGAAGTTCGGGTAATCGACCTTGGCCAGCGCGTTCAGCGTCTTGCGGACCATTTCCGGCGGTTCGTTATGGATCGGTAAATGGAGGGACACTTTCGGATATCGGAAATCCGAGGAGGGTGTTAGCGGCGTGAACGTGCGGCGGCCCTTGCGATGCCATAATACTTCGGCGATTTCCAGACTCTCGGTCAACAGCACCAAAATCGCCATCGCCTGCATCATCAACAAAATCGCCCAAAACACCACGGAGAATCCGGTCTGATATTGCGCGGCGGCGATCGACGCGGACCAAAACAGTACCGACGCCGCCAAGTTGGCGACGATGCCGAAAAACAGCTTGCCGGGTAGCTTCAAGCTCTTGCGGGTGAACAGGAACGCCGCCATCAGGATGATGCTCAACAAGGCAGCGCCGCTGGCCCAGTTGCGCCAAGTCGGGTTGGCCAGCACGTCGCCTTCCATCGGAAACTTGGGTTCGCGGTCGACGTTGAACACGCCCCAGTAAGCGCCGGCGGTACCTTCGATCTCGATCTTCCAAGGTTGGTCGAAGGCTTCGACAACGTAATAAATCAGTTTTTCCTCGGTGGCCCGGTTCAAAAATCCGCGCAAAAATTTAGCCTGATTGGCCAACGAAGCGGTCGAGTGTTTGTAGGGCTGTCCGTCCGACGGCCAACCGACCTCGGAAATCACGATTTGCTTGCCGGGGTACATGGCTTGCAATTCGTGGTAGCGCATGAATACGTAATCGACCGCCTCTTCGATCGGAATGCCTTCCCAGTAGGGCAGAATATGCACGCCGATGTAATCCACTTCTGCAACCAGTTCGGGATGGGCTTCCCACACGTCCCAGGTTTCCGCGGTACTGACCGGCTTCCAGGTGCGTTTTTTCACCTCGCGGATGTACTCGATCAACTCCTCTATTTCGACGTTCTTGCGGATCTGGGTCTCGTTGCCGACCAGCGTGCGAACAATGGCTTTCGGATATTGGTTGCTAAGCTGGATCAGCGCTTCGATTTCCCGGCGGTTTTTCTCGCGGTCGTCGTCTATCCAGGCGCCCATCGCCAAGTTCAAGCCGTTCTTGGCCGCCAGTTCCGGCACGACTTCCATGCCTTCCAACGCGGTATAGGTTCTGATCGAATGCGCCTTGTCCGACAGCAGGTTAATGTCTTCGGCGATTTGTTCCTGGGTCGGGTATTTGCCTTCGCGCGGGTTGGAATCTCGACGCATCGGGCTGAAGGTCAGCCCCATCATGGTTTTATTCCAGGACGGGATTTTTAGGGGATTGTTAATGTAGGACCAGATACCGAGGTTGACGGCAACCAGAAACACCAATGAAAAAAAGGTGGCAATTTTGGCTTTCATTTCGGGTGACAAACTCCGCTAGGGAAAAATTATTGTTGTTATGGCGGTTATCGAGACGCATCGGTCGCACCGACGGACGTTAACGCCGCCACGCCGGGCATTCCCGGCGGACGGCGAATCGGAGGGCACCTCCCGGATCGTCCAATACCGCGATACAGCCACCGGTATTGGAAGCGAACGCGCTTAGGCCAGTCTTAAGCGCTCCGGAGAGACAAAGGAACGATTACTTGAGAGAGACCGTTTCAACGCGGCCTTTCATTTCGATGTTGAGTTTATCTTCCTTAGCCAGCCAGCCCAAGGCCCGCTGTACCTCGTTTTTGCCCAAACCAGTTTCGGTGGTGATTTTGTTGACACTGGCCTCACCGTTGGTATTCAAAAATTGCCAGATTTTTCCGGCCGCTTCACCAATTATCTCTACCATTTCAGCTCCTCACACTTTAAGCAACAAAAAAATCGGGTATTCGGTCCGGCGCCACGCGGCAGACATGCAACAAACGCTAAAGCGCGATTAACGTTCGTCGGGCAACACAATATTGAGTTCCAATGTTTCCTGATTGCCATCCTGCTCGAAATTGACGGTAATCGCATCCTGACTGACATTGACATATTTACGAATCACCGCGAGCAACTCCTGTTGCAATTGCGGCAGATAAGAAGGCTGATTTCGCGAAGCGCGCTCGTGGGCGACCAGAATTTGCAGCCGTTCCTTGGCCAACGATGCGCTACTGGGCTTGGATGACCGGAAATAATCTAACAGACTCATCACTTACTCCCGAACAGCTTGCTAAACAAGCCCTTCTTTTCTTCCTCTATGAATCGGTGGGGACGATCCTCGCCCAAATAACGCGCGACGATGTCGGCGTAAGCCTGACCGGCGTCGCTTTGCTCGTCCAAAATCACCGGGGTGCCCGAGTTGGAGGCATTCAATACCGACTTGGACTCGGGAATCACGCCCAACAGATGCAGCGACAAAATTTCCTGCACGTCATCCACGCTCAACATTTCGCCCAGCTTGACCCGATCGGGGGAATAACGGGTCAGCAACAAATATTCCTTGATCGGCTCGTCACCCTTCTCGGCGCGGCGCGACTTGCTAGCCAGTATACCCAGCATCCGATCCGAATCGCGCACCGACGACACTTCCGGGTTGGTCACGACGAAGGCATCGTCGGCAAAGTACATGGCAAGTGTAGCACCGCGTTCGATTCCAGCGGGCGAATCGCAAACGATGTATTTAAAATCCTTGGCTAGTTCTTCGAGAATGCGCTCGACGCCTTCCAGGGTCAGCGCATCCTTATCGCGGGTTTGCGAGGCGGGCAAGATATAGAGCTGATCGCAACGCTTGTCCTTGATCAGGGCTTGGTTCAAGGTTGCTTCGTTGTTGATCACATTGACCAAATCGTAGACCACTCGCCGTTCGCACCCCATGATCAAATCCAGATTACGCAGACCGACATCGAAATCGATAACAGCGGTTTTATGGCCTTTCTTGGCCAAACCCATCGCGATAGCCGCGCTGGTGGTGGTTTTACCCACGCCGCCTTTTCCTGATGTTACTACGATAATTCTGGCCAATGTCGTTCCTCCTAGAAATCTAAAGTTCTTTGATGATCAGCTTCTGGTTCGCCAGACTGATTTGTACCGGTTTATGCGGGGCGTGCTGACTCAAATCGTCGCGGAGCTGGTAGGTGCCGGCAATCGAAATCAACTCGGCTTGCAAATCGGAACAAAAAATCCGACTCTCGGCATTGCCTAGCACGCCAGCCAAGGCGCGTCCCCGCAACGAACCGTAGACATGGATGTTGCCCTCCGCCATGATTTCGGCACCGGCACTGACAGTCGCGGTCACGATCAAATCGCCTTTGGCGTAAACGCGCTGTCCGGAACGTACCGGTTGAGTGATTAATTTATTTTCGACGTTCGACGCGGCGGGGGTCGATGGTGGCGGCTCCGGCGTCGGCAATGGCTGCTTGGCGGGCTCTTTGCTGATTAGCGGAGTATTGCTACCGTGCAGCGAATGCACCGGCAGATTCATCGCCAGCGCTACTTGGTTTTGTTGCTCGTTACCGCCGCGGATGCCGACCGGCATGAAACCGTGGGAACGCACGGTCGCCACGATGTCGGCGAAATCCAGTACCAGATTCTGCGCGTTGAGCTTTTGCAAATCGATCAACAGCGGCGAATTGCGAAAGAACTCCGGGGCCTGGGCGACTTTTTCCTTGAGTTGCTCGTCGATGGCGGGCAAGTCGTTTCCGGACAGCAGCAGCACCGGGACGGTCAATGAGGTGCTTTTAAACTCCAAAGCTGTTTTTTGCGAGTTAATGGTGCCGGTGGACATCGATTTGGGAAAATCAGCTCATGTATGACCCCGAATGTTAGCATTTTCCGTGACAAAAAGCACAATCGCTTACAGTAAAAACAGCGTCGCCAAACCTAAAAAGGTCATAAAACCAACCACATCGGTGACCGTTGTCAACAGCACCCCGCCAGCCAACGCCGGATCGACACCGATTTTTTGTAACAAAACCGGAATCGCCACACCGGAAAAGGCCGCGCACACCAAATTGATCAGCATCGCCGCGCCGAGCAGGATACCAATGTGCGGATTGTGAAACCAAACTCCGGCCACGGCGGCGACGACGACCGCCCAAATCAGCCCGTTCAACAAGCCGACCGAAATTTCCTTGAACAACAAGCCGCGAGCGTTGCCGCCGCTGATCTGGCCCAGCGCCAAGCCTCTAACCACCAGCGTCAAGGTTTGACTTCCGGCGATACCGCCCATGCTGGCGACGATCGGCATCAATACCGCCAAAACCACGATTTGCTGTATCGTATCTTCGAACAAATCGATGACCCAGGCCGCCAGAAACGCGGTCAACAAATTGACGCCCAGCCACAAGGCCCGGCGTTTGGCGCTGGCCACGACCGGCGCAAACATGTCGTGTTCCTCGGTCAAGCCGGCCATGCTCATCAGCGAATGATCGGCTTCTTCGCGAATCACATCCAGGATGTCGTCGATCGTAATCCTACCCAACACTTTACCGTCGTCGGCCAGTACCGGTACCGACAGCAATTTGCGCCGCTCGAACAGCGCGGCCACGTCTCGGCTCGGGGTTTTGTAGGAAATCCCCGGACTCTTGGTATCCATCAACTCGGAAACCTTGGTGTGCGGATCGTGCGTCAACAACTGGCTGATCGCCAACACCCCCTGAAAACTATCCTTGCGATCGACGACGATCAGGCTGTCGGTGCCGGCCGGCACCCGGCCGCGCAACCGCAAATAGCGCGACACCACATCCAAGGTCACATCCGCCCGTATCGTCAAGACGTCTTGAGACATCAAGCCGCCCGCCGTATGCTCGCGGTAACTGAGGGCTTGTTCGAACCGATTGCGGTTGTGCACTCCGATCGATTCCATAACCTGAGACAGCAAGGGTTCCGGCAAGACATGCAACAAGTCCACCATGCCGTCGGCACCCATTTGCTCGGTCGCGGCCATCAAATCCTTACGGTCGGTGATCGCCAACAACGCGGTCGCAACTTCGACATTCAACTCGATCAACACCTCGCCCATGACACCGGGCGGAATCAAACGCCACAGGCTGGCGCGCGGCTCCGGTTCCAGCGCCTCCAACACGAATGCCGCTTCGGCCGGATATAGCGAACGCACCAGATTGCGAATTTCGATCTGCGAGCCCTTGGCCAGAATCGCCGTAGCGCGCGCCAAGAGATGTTCGCCGTTTTCCGGCAGGGTGGGTGTTGTCATAAGCTGAAACCGGAAGGTTAGGAGGCCGGGAAACGTAACTCCCGATGCCTGACGATAATGTTAGGGGTAAGGGTTTTAAAGTGTTGCCCCAGCGTCTCGACCAAGTATACCGAACGGTGTTGACCGCCAGTGCAGCCGATCGCGATCGTCAGGTAGCTGCGATTGTCGGACTCGAAACGCGGCGCCCAACGGCCGACGAAATAACCGACATCGTGCAGAAATTCCTTGACGGCCGTTTCGTGCTGCAAAAATTCGACCACTTCGGCGTGTTTACCGGTCAAGCCCCTTAGCTGCGGCACCCAATACGGATTCGGCAAACTGCGGGCGTCGAACACGAAATCGGCATCCAGCGGCATGCCGTATTTGAAGCCGAAAGACTGAAACAAAATGGACAGCGAACTCTTGCCTTTCTCGCCCAAGCGGTTTTTCAACAAGTCCCGCAACTGATGGTAATGGGTAAAACTGGTATCGATGACGATATCCGCGATCACCGCCACCGGATGCAACATTTGCCGTTCGATGTCCAGCGCCTCGCGCAACGGCAAGCTTTCGGTGGTCAACGGATGTTTGCGCCGAGTTTCGCTGTAACGCTTCAGGATGATGTTTTCGTCGGCTTCCATGTAAACCACTTCGCAATCGATACCCTTGCCGCGAATAAATGCGATGCAATCGGGGAAGTCCGCCAGTTTTTCGGTGCGATTGCGAGCGTCGATGCCGATCGCGGTCTTGGCGTACGTGGCCGGCGCCTTCGCCATCACGTCGTCGACAAATTGCTGCAACAGCACCACCGGCAGGTTATCGATGCAGTAGTAACCGCAGTCCTCCAGGGTATCCAGGGCGATACTTTTTCCGGAACCGGACAAGCCGCTGACGATGACGAGTTTCATGATGAGAATTCGAGGCGGGGACGCCAAACCGTCCCCGCGAACCGATAGGAATTAACGGTGATTTTGGTTTTTTTCTTTGTGTTTGACGATTTGTCTGTCTAGTTTATCGACCATGTTATCGATCGCGACATACATATCTTCCTGGACATCCTCGGCATACAGTTTGGCGCCGCTGATTTGCACGGCCGCTTCGGCTTTTTGCTCCAGTTTCTCGACGGTCAAAATCACGTGAACGTCCACGACGTTGTCGAAATGACGCTTGATCTTGCTGATTTTGTCTTCGACATGAGCTTTTAACGAATCGGTAACTTCTACGTGATGACCGGTGATACTAACTTGCATGGAATACTCCTGTTTTTAAAAATTATGCTTCCGTACTCAGATAAGCCTTTTCCGCTGGCTGGTTGGCGGTATCGACATCGCTTCCCGGTATTTGGCAATGGTGCGGCGGGCGACGTTGATGCCTTTTTCATTCAATAAGTCGGATATTTTACTATCGCTTAATGGCTTGGCCGGGTTTTCGGAACCGACCAATTCTTTGATCAGCGCCCGAATCGCGGTCGCCGAACATTCTCCGCCGCCATCGGTACTGACATGGCTGGAGAAGAAGTATTTGAATTCGATGACGCCGTGCGGCGTGTGCATGTATTTTTGGGTGGTGACCCTGGAAATCGTCGACTCGTGAAGTTCCAGTTCCTCGGCGATATCCCGCAACACCATCGGTTTCATCGCGATCGCGCCGTGCTCGAAAAAATCGCCCTGCTTTTCGACGATGCTGCGCGCGACCCGCAACAAGGTGTCGTTGCGGCTGTGTAGGCTTTTGATAAACCAGCGCGCTTCCTGCAGATGGTTTTTCATGCTGACGTTGTCCTGGCTGTTGTCAGCCCGCTTGATCATTCCGGAATAAAACGGATTAATCCGTAATTTCGGGGCGATTTCCGGATTCAGATTGACTTGCCACGCCCCGGCTACCTTCGCGACGAACACATCGGGCACCACGTATTCGACGCTAACTTCCTGGACTTGACCGCCAGGCTTGGGGTCCAAGGTGCGGATCAAGGCCAACACGCCCCGCAACACGTCCTCGGTCATACCGACGCGCTTGATCAAGCGGGCTTGATCGCAAGTCGCCAGTAAATCCAGATGCCGCTTAACAAAATCCAGCGCATCCTCACGGTAGGGTGTCATCGCCGGCAACTGCAGCAACTGCAAACGCAGGCAATCGGCCAAGTCCAAAGCCGCCACGCCGACCGGGTCGAAATTCTGCAGCATGTGCAACACGGCCTGAACCTCGTCGATTTCCAGATTGTCGAGCTGCTCCTGCAAGCCCTGACAAATGTCGTTCAGATCGGTGGCGATGTAACCGTCGTCGTTGATGGCATCGATAATCGCCGCCGCGATCGCGTAGTCGCGGTCGGAGATGGGCAGCAACTCCAATTGCCAGAATAAATGATCGTGCAGGCTTTCGGACTTGCTGCGGAAGCTTTCGAATTCCGGCGTGTCGCCGTCGTCTCCGCCACTGGGCAAACTGCTTTCGTAAACATCGTCCCAGCTGACGTCGACCGGCAATTCGTCCGGCATGTCGGTTTGCGACCCCTCGCTGGTGACTTGATCGGGGTTTTCGGCTTTCTTTTCTCGAAAATCCAAATTCAGCGACTCTTCCTCTTCCACCTCCAGCATCATATTGGATTCAAGCGCCTGCTGGATTTCCTGCTGCAAATCCAGGGTCGACATCTGCAACAATTTGATCGCCTGCTGCAATTGCGGCGTCATCGTCAGACTCTGACCGATACGGAGTTGTAAGGATTGCTTCATGTGTATTTAAAAATCTATAAGCTAAATTTATCGCCCAGATACACTCTGCGCACTTCCGCATTGTCGACCAGTTCGCGGGATACACCCTCCGCGATAACCTTGCCGTCATTCAGGATGTAGGCGCGATCGCATATCTCCAATGTTTCTCTGACCTTATGCTCGGTAATCAAAATACCGATGCCGCGCTGCTTCAGATGCGCGATGATTTTTTGCAATTCCAGCACCGAAATCGGATCGACGCCGGCAAACGGTTCGTCCAGCAAAATAAATTGCGGCTCGCTGGCCAAGGCACGGGCGATTTCAACCCGGCGCCGCTCGCCGCCGGACAACCCCAGCGCCAGTTGCTTGCGCAAATGGTTGATATTAAATTCCGCCAGCAGTTCGTCAATCATTAGCTCGATCTGACCGTCGGTCAAGTCGTCGCGAATCTGTAACACCGCCCGCAAATTATCCGCCACGCTCAATTTGCGAAACACCGACGCTTCTTGGGCCAGATAGCCTATCCCCAAGCGAGCCCGCCGATGCATCGGCTGGTAGGTGATGCGCTGATCGTCCAGGTAAATATCGCCCTTATCCGCCCGAATCAAACCGACCAGCATGTAAAAGCTGGTGGTCTTCCCGGCGCCGTTGGGGCCGAGTAAGCCGACGACTTCGCCGGTATCGACCTGCAAACCGACACCATCAACCACGTTACGGTTGTTGTAGCGCTTGTACAACTGCTCGGCAAGCAAACGCGCCATTACGGAGCCTTTTTGGTCTTGGGTTGAATCACCGAATGCACCCGCTTGCCATCGGTGCTCTGCTCGCCGGCCTTCAACAGCGAGTTTTTGGTATCGTACTCGATATACTCGCTGGACTGTTTGGCGTCGCCCTGCCAAACCGAGGCGTTCTTCATGAAAATCAGCAGATTTTTTTCCGGGTAGAATTCGTTGACCAAGCCTTCGCCGTGCATTTCGTCCTTGCCGACGGCGGGCAACTGTTTGAAGCGCGACGGCTTACCGGTGGCAATTAGCTTGGTGATGGCTCCGTCCTTCAGGTAAACCACCAACTGATCGGCATCGATACGAATCGTGCCTTGCGTCGCGACGACGCCGCCGGTATACGTGCTGACCTGGGTTTTCTCGTCGTAGACGGCATTGTTCGAGTCGATGTAGATCGGTTGTTCCGAATCCGACTCCAGCGCAACGACCGCCGGCGCGAGCCATAACAGGCTCCAACCCAGCATTTTACTTAATTTCATAGCGACCTTTCACTTTGGACAACAATTTCAGGTGAATCGGACTGACGAAAGTCGCTTCCATACCTATTCCCGCCGTTTTATTGGGCGGGCCGATAATTTCGGCCCAAGCCGCTGTCTCCGCATAATGGCTGGCGAGATTAACCCGCAAATCCGAAGTATTGACGGTCAGCGCCGCGTTGGTTTTGGACGCCTCCCGATTGATAAAAACCGTGCCGTTCAATTGCAAATGTTCGCCGTCGGCGGCCATCACGCCACTATCGGCTTTAATCACCCAGGGCATTTGGTTGGGGTTGTACAGCGTCATCACCGGCTTTTGCAAATGGGTGCTGCCGTCGGTTTTAAAATGCTGCATCCGCTCGGCGGACAGCTCGTTTTTAGCGATACCGTCCAGACCCATTTCCTGTTTGTAATAGACCTCGCTGAAAAAATCGGGACTGTTTTCCTCGATCTTGATCTGCTCCTGACGCAGCTCATGCATTTCCGCCAGCCACCAGGACAACGCCGCCGCCAGCGCGACGTAAGCGTACACGGCCAGATTGCGGATGCGTCCCTTCATAGATAGGCCTGCAAAACCGAATCGAAACGCCCCTGCACCTGCATGATCAGATCGCAAACCTCGCGCACCGCGCCCAGTCCGCCGGCCGCTTCGGTTTGCCAGTCGGCGTAACGTTTGACCGCGAAATTGGCATCGGCAACCGCCACCGCGAAACCCACCTGGCGCATAATCGGCAAATCCAACACATCGTCGCCGACATAGCCGACCTGCTCGGCTCGCAACCCCAACAACTCCAGAATCTCGGCGAATGCGGCTCGCTTGTTCTCGTGGCCCTGGTACACGTGTTCGACGCCCAGACCACGCATGCGCAACGTCACCGAATTCGACTTGCGGCCGGAAATGACCGCCACCTCGACGCCGGTCTGCCGCAACAACTTGATACCGTGCCCGTCGCGGGCATGAAAACATTTATATTCTCGCCCCTCGTCGTCGAAAAACAGCCGGCCGTCGGTCAACACGCCGTCGACGTCCAAAATCAACAGCTTGAGGTTTTCAATGACTTGCAGCTTTTGTCTATCCAATCCGAACATGTGACGATACCTTCAAACGATGCCGGCCCGCAGCAAGTCGTGGGTATTGAGCGCACCCTGCAAGACCCGCTCGTGATCGACAACCAACAAGGCGTTGATTTTTTTGGTTTCCATAATGCGCATCGCCTCCGCCGCCAACATTCCGGCATCGATGACTGTGCCGGGTCGGCTCATGACTTGCGCGACTTGAGTAATGTGAACATCGAGATTTTTCTCCAGCATCCGCCGCAAATCGCCGTCGGTAAAAACTCCCACCACCTTGCGATCGGCATCGACCACCGCCGTCATGCCCAATTTCTTTTCGGTCATTTCCAGCAAGGCCCGACTAACCAAGACGTCGTCGGCCACCACCGGCACTTCGTCGCCGCGATGCATCATATCCTCGACCCGCAACAGCAGGCGCTTGCCCAGGCTACCGCCCGGATGCGACAACGCAAAATCGTCGCGGGTAAAACCGCGGGTTTCCAATAAGGACACCGCCAACGCGTCGCCCATCACCAGGGCCACCGTCGTGCTGGCGGTCGGCGCCAAGCCCAACGGGCAGGCCTCCTGTTCCACCGAGACGTCCAGATGCACGCTGGCCATGCGGGCCAACGTCGAATCGGCATTGCCGGTCATCGCCACCAAGGGCACTCCCAGTCGCTTAATGATAGGCAAGATCGTCAAAATTTCCCCGGTCTCGCCGGAGTTGGATAATGCCAACACCACGTCCTGGCGAGTAATCATACCCAGATCGCCATGGCTGGCCTCGCCCGGATGTACGAAAAACGCCGGCGTCCCGGTGCTGGCCAGCGTCGCGGCAATCTTACCGGCAATATGCCCGGACTTGCCCATGCCGGTCACGACCACCCGTCCCTTGCAGTCCAACAACAAATGGCAGGCCCGAACGAACGCCTCGTCGATCCGTTCCGCCAGACGCGCGACGGCCTGCATTTCGGTCTGAATCACCGCCAGCGCCAAGGCCTGAATATCGTTATCGCCGCTCACCCGTTACCCTGCCCCAAAACCGCAAAATAAAAAGGAACCATTATTGCATGTAACCGCCGGTAATTTCACGCAACACTTACATCCCAGCGACGATTACACCGCAAAACCGGGTGCGCAAATCCTCAATATTAACCTAACGATCATGAAACGATTTGTCACTGCGGACAATGAATAAGGAAGGGCGTCGTAGCGGATTCAGCGGCGATCGAAGGCGTTCCGACCCAGGTATGCCGGTCCTTTGCCCAATGGCTTTCATAAACAGCCACCAAAATTGGGAAAAAAATCCGCAAGCTCACGACAAATCCAACCGTCGCAAGACTTGCCAAGCGTGCAAGCTGGTGGCGAACGGCAACCCGAATTCGGCCAACACCAGGCACCTGGAAACAGGCGCTAGACTTCTCGATCGAGAAGATCACCTCGATGACGGACCATGCAGCACATCGACAAAATCATCAAATTCCATAATCTGCTAAAACACCGGCGCACACCGATTTCCGGAAAAGAACTCGATAAACAACTGGGATGCTCAAAATCCACTCGACAACGCCTGACGAAGGAACTGCCCGACCACTTAAACGCGCCGCTGATCTGCAACCGCTCGGCGGGCGGTTATTACTAGGACCGTACCGACCTGCGTTACCCGTTCGAACTGCCCGGCATTTGGCTAACCGCCGGAGAACTGCAAGCCCTCATTGCCTGCCAACACCTGCTCGGCAAATTGGCGCCGGGCTTATTGCACAATGAAAACTGTCGGTATTCCAATGCCGGCTCAGCTCTCGCAAACGCCCCGCGCAGGCGTCGCCAATCAAGGCCTCCAGCCCGCACTCGCATTCCCCGGCAGCCCACCACGACATCCTTGAAGCAGTGCCGGGGCGGATATTGATCCCGATAACATTCCGCGACACGCCGCATCTACCGCCGATATATCTCGCTACCCGCCTTGATCGCGCGCTTGGCGATCGCGGCATGCGACCCGGACTTGGCCAGTACGAATAGCGTGTGCGGTAACGACAGACGCTCCAACAATTGTCGCGTCAATTTCTTCTCGTAGGCGAAAGCGGACTTGGCGAATACCACGGCATACGTCTTGGCTTCGGGATAGTGTTGCATCGGCTTTTCGGCCAGCCAAACGCGTTTGACGCCGGCCACTTCGGCCGCGGCAGCGCGAATCGCCGCCAGCGTGGCCTCGTCCGCCCGCGGTTTGACGAACCTATCCTTGCGGGTCAGCGTATCCCGCTCCAGCCCCGCCGCCCGGTTGATGTCCATCTGCCGCTCGGCCCGTTTCAGGCAATCATCGGCGGCGGCTTCGTCGCCGCGCCGCCGGTAGAAATAGTCCAGCCAGCGGCAACCCTCAAGCGTCAACTCCGGCTTCGCGGCGATGGCAGCCTCGATGGCCGCGATGCCGGCGCTGTCATCGCGTTTCAGCAGCAGCCGGCCGATTACAAAATCGGCGTCCGCATCGGCGTGGGCGGCGCGATAGCTTTGAAACAGCGGTAGCGGATCGATGTCCGGCGCGAATTCCTCGGTCAACACCGCCAATTGCCAATGTTGCGCGGCGCTGAGGGTTTCGGAAGCCTGTTGGGACAATTCCGCCAAGGTTTGCCGGCCTTCCTGGCAATAGCGGTAGCGCTCCCGCCATTTGTCGTCGTTGTTTTTCAGCCAATCGGCGTCGAAATCCGCCAAAACCCGGTCCAGTTCGCCGCCCAACCACGCCCGCGCGGCCGAATCGGCCGGCATTTTCGGCAACGGCGCCTCGGTTTTCAGGGCTTGCAGCCGGTCGCTCAACGCCGGATGAGTGTCGTAATGGCCGGTGGCGACCTTCAAGGCTTCGGCAACTTTCGCGAGCAAATCGGCGGTTTCGAACGGCGGTTGGCGCAGGAAATCGCGCAAGGGTTTGAACGGCGCCGTCGGCAGCTCGCTAGTGTCGGCCTGCTTCAGGAAGGGCGTCCAGAAATGCTCGTTGACCAAACCGCTGACCACGTAGGTATTGACCAGGGCTTGCGCGGCATCGTGGCGGCTGGTCAGTTGCGCGGCCACCGCGTCGGCCGCGAATTCGTTGGTGCGAGCGAGCGCGAAGGAATAGGCGGCGAAGGTGGGCGCATACCAATCGAAAAACCGCCGCATCAGCGAGGCGCCGATGTTTTGTTGACGCTCCAATCCGGCGACGATGCGTTGCCAGCTCAAGCGCACCCGATAAATCCAGCCGGCGAATCGGCTGTGGGCCGCCGACAAGTGGCCCAATTCGTGGGCGACCACCGCTTCGGCCTGGGCCGGCGACAGGCTCAGCAACAATTCCAAACCCAAAAACAGCGTGTTTTTCGGAAAGCTGAACACGCCCAAGCGCGGGGTTTGCACGATCGCGGCGTTGTATTCCGGGGTCAAAATGACTTGATGAATCCTGGGCGCGCGCAATTGCCGGCTGAGCGTTTTCAAGCGTTCGAACAATTTCGGATAGTGCTTGGCGGTCAAACGGTAGCCGGTCGGCGGCTCGAACTTCACCCACAGTGCCCGCAGCAACACGTAAATCATCGCCAGAATGACAACGATCAACTTCTTCTTCAGCAGCAATATCGCGAACGTGGTACTCGCCAGCGCCGCCCAACCGATGCCGACACTGATCGCCACCAAGGTAAACAGCATGCCGAAGATCACCAAATAACCCAGTAGCGCCAGCAAGCCGACCTTGGCCCGATAACGCCGCGGCCGGCGCTTGGCTTCCTGCTCGGCCCGGCCGATCAAGGCTTCCAGATGTTCGCGTTGCTGAGTGGTGGTTTTCATGAGAACTCCGAAGAGATAGCTTTGGAGGCGCTTGCACAAGACCACTGGCGCAAGCGCACGACGATGCCCGCCAAACAGCGGCCAGCCAAGGCAAGCCGCTGAGCGCGAGAAGACTAACGAATTACTGGGCCGGCGTCCGCAACGGCGCGAAATAAACCCCGGAATCCAGCGTGGAAAACAAAAACGAATTGTCCGAGGCAACCTTGACGCGGCCCTCGCCGAAGGCGAAATTGCCGTTCCAGTCGAAATTGCCGGGCACTTTGATCTGAGCGACTTCAGTCATTGTTTCCGAGTTATAAACTGAGATGTAATCGGAATTTGCCATTGGGAAATACACCTTGTTCCCTACCGGTGCGTAAGCCGCGCCGATCGGCGTGACGCCGGCGTATTCGCCAACCGCCGGGAAGACTTGTTTGCTATCCAGGATGAAGGTGCCGCCGTAGGTGGGAACAGCGATTTGGCTGCCGGTATAAGAAATGCCGATCTCGAAATTAAACCAATTGGTAGCGTTATTCGATTGGTATTGCTCGTCGCCGGCTTTGTAGACGCCCCAGGCACCGTTGGAGATATTGGACTCGGCGACCGCTATCGTATGCCTATCCGCCGATGCGGCCAACATGCTGTTTTGTCTGACCGAACCCAATTCCGAGACCGCCTTGGTGAAGTAATTGATTTTCCGCAGCGGCACCCAGCCCGAGCCTTCGTAGTTGCTGGAGACCAGGATATTACTCAATTCGTCGAACGCCACGGTAAACGTGCCGCCCTCGCCGAAACTCAAATCGAAGCCGACCCTTTTTACCGCGAGCGTGCGCAAATTGATAACGTCGATAAAGTTTTGCTTGGCCCCCCGCGACAAATTGGCGACCGCCAGCAATTTACCGTCGGCGGAAATGTCCATGCCGGCGGTTTGGCCACCCAACGTAATCGGCGTCAGAAACTTTTTAGCGACCATGTCGTACCGCCGAACAGTGGTGCCGCCGCTGATAAACAGTACTTGCCGCACCGTATCGTAGGCAATGTCGTAGCGGTTGGCATCCGTTATGAAGCCGGCTTCGGCATGGGCGGTCAAACCGGAAAATAACAGGACAAGTCCTGCTACAAACGCGTAACTCTTATTCATAAAAACTCCTGCAGGGATTGGATTTCGTTATGCCTTACCCGAAACACGCGCCCGGGTAGTGGCCCGCTAAGCGTGACTGTTCGCTGGTTATCGCAAGCCGTGGCCGATTGCTGGGTGATTGGGATATGTTTCGAACCGACTGAAAGAACGGTCTAACTGTAAACGCCAGCGGCGACAAGCATAGCAGAGCCGGCGCAAGCCTTCTAGTCGGGCACGTCCGCTGCTACGAATGTCGATTAAACTTCCACAATTGCCTTCTCGGTGGCGCTATAGAGTTCACAGCCTGTCCTAGCCAACGGCGCGACCGAAAGCTACGCCTACGCGCCGGCCGGCAATCGCCTGACTCAGCAAGGCGGCGTGGCCATCGGCGTGGACGCCGCCGGCAACATCACCAGCGACGGCGCTTACAGCTACCAATACAACCGCCGCGGCCTGCTGTACCGGGTCTACCAAAGCGGCGCGGCGGTCGCGAACTACAGCTACAACGCCATGGGCCAGCGCACGTTAAAAACCTTGAGCGGCGGTAAAACCGTGTATCAATACGGCCCTGGCGGCCAATTGCTGGCGGAAATCGGCAAGGATGCCCAAGGCAACTGGACAGCCTTCGATTACGTCTGGCGCGGCGAGCGGCCGCTGGCGCGCTTCAAAACCCAAGTCACCGCGGCCGGTGCCGCCAGCACCTTGGAAAGCCTGATACTGCACACCGACGCGCTGGGCAGCCCGAGCGACGCCAGCAACAGCCAGGGCAACGTGGTCTGGCGCTGGACCCACGAAGCCTTCGGCGCCACCGCGCCCAATCAAGACCCGGACGGCAACGGCCAAATCACCCAGCTCAACCTGCGCTTCCCCGGCCAGTATTACGACGCCGAAACCGGTCTGCACTACAATATGCACCGGTATTACCAACCCAAGACCGGCCGCTATATCTCCTCCGATCCGATTGGGGTGTTGGGGGGCATTAATACTTACACCTATGCTTTAAATAATCCACTAAGATGGACTGATCCTTTAGGCTTGTATAGCAAAACAGGTTGTAATGATGCTCAGTGTGAATTGATTGACAAAGCAGTTGCAAATGCACAGGACGCTGCTAATAAACAGGGAATTGGGCCTGGTTTTTCCCAAGCCCTTGAAACTGCAAATTTCATTTGTAAGAAACCAGAGAAAAACAAAAATTATTGCGGGGCAAATAATGACCCGGATATTTATCTAAGAAATGCTTTTAACCCTGGCAAATGCGGTTCACTACCTAGCACTTTACTTCACGAGGTTTCGCATTCTAAACCACTGAATTATACTGAAATGGACGCTTATATTCTTGAATATAAAGCTTATGGCACTTCTATGCCAACGCCCGCTAAACTCCAAAAGGATTATCCAAACTTATCTCCAGAACAAATTCAATACTATAGCAAACAACGTGAAGAGGCCTTAAAGCAATGAAATTGATTTTTATAGTTTTTCTGTTGCTATCTAGTAACGCGTATTCTAAGTACCCTATTGAATCATTCCAAAATGTAATGAATCGTGTTGTAACTCAATCAGATACCATTTTTATTGGAAAAGTTCTAAATGAAAAGACGATTGAAAAAGGGCTTGTCGTTGGCTTAGGCACTAAACAGATAGGCATTTTAGAAGTTGAGGTTATAAAGAAATATAAAGGTCATGTTGTCAAAAATGAAAAGCGCTTAGTCTGCACATGGTTTGATAATACAGAGCATTTATTTAACTTTAAAATAGGTCAAGAACTAACATTCTTTGGTATTGATACTGGTTTGAATATTCAGTTACCAAGCACTTATGGTTATATCCGAAGCTCAAGCGGGATAGAGAAAGAGCTTTCTAAATCATTAAAGTTACGAAGCAAGCCTAATAAAGATAGGAACATGATATTTGAGATTGTTGACTCAGATAGTAAGGTGACTAGAAATGCCTGTAATGAACCGGATGCATGGGAACTAGCTACAGAATATAGGCCTACGACGAAGTGACCAAACATATACACCTATGTTGAGAATAACCCGGTAACCTTATTGATCCGGAAGGTCTTGCCAGTTCTGGTCAACCTATTGATCTTGGTGGTGGCACAACAGTTTGGATTGATAATCCACACGTTCCCGGACAGCAGGAACATGCACATGTAGCCCGCGTAGCTCCGATTAGCGAAGCGTAATCGGAGGAACGAAAGCCGGCATTTGTGAGATTTCGCTACGCCAATCGCACGGCACGCCCCGGCCGCTTGGCAAAGTTGGCGAGGATAGCAGTCGGCGTGGACGCCGCCGTCAACATCACAGACAACGGCGCTTACAGCTACCAATGCAGCCGGCGCGGCCTGCTCTATTGGCGACTTGACGCTAGCAAAACGCGCCTAAGGCGACAAGGATTACCGCAATCTCAGCGCAACGGAATCGGCGGGTGGCGGTCGCCGATGGCGTCGAGATCGTCCAGGCTCATGATCGGCGCGTACATCAGGTCCTTGATGTCGGCGGAACGGGTCCAGCCAAAATCCATTTCGCCGATCGCGCGTTTGGTCATTTTCAACAAGCGGGTCGCGGCGGCCTGGTTGGCATTGCGGTCGGCCGGCTGGTGCATGCGGGCAGTGGAGATCACCGAGCAGCGGCACACCCGATCGTGAAACGAGAACTGAAAGCGGAAGTTGCGGGCGCGGCTGTTGATGTCGCGATTGGTCAAAAACACGAAGTGGGTGTTAGGGTCGGTTTCCGGCAGGCGCCGCATCACGGCGCGGGCTTGCTCGAAAATGTCTTCCGCCGCGAATTGCCGGGTGCCGGGAAAGGCTTGTATCGGCAGCGCGCCGAGGGGCAAGCTGGCTTTCGCCCAAATGCCGAATTCCCGGCCGACGATTTTGGCCATCTCGACCGCCGCGTCGTCGGAAAAATCGTCCAGCGGCAGGATATACACGTCGACCGGACCGGGTTTTTCGTCGGCCGGCAACGACGGCTCGGAAACCGGCGGTTCGCTGACCGTGGCAGTCTCGGCGATGGGTTTAGCGGGTGGCTCGGGCTGATTGGCGGCGCAGGCGGATAGCAAGGCCGAAATCAGAAAAAGTGCATATAGCGGATGATGAAAATATCGTTTCGAACTCACTGTGTACTCCCGTTTTTGGTGAATGCCTGGGTTTTGTGGTTTATAGATCGGGCTTGTAAGGGGTTGAACCCACCGGCATGTTCCCTTCGGCTCCGCTCAGGGAACGCGCGGTGTGCCGTAGAACGCACGCTGTACCGGAGAACCTGTCGTTCGTTCCCTGAGCGG
>NZ_LUUK01000159.1 GCF_001644025.1 Methylomonas koyamae | reverse complement strand
TTATCCACCCTACGGCCCTAAGAAAAGATATTGAAATTGCCAGGCGAGTTGCCTTGTAGAACGGAAATCCTTGGAAATGCGATAGACAGCAATTGGTAAAATGGCCCTAGCTCACCGGAGGTAATATGTATGCCGCAATTAAAGGCATTTACGAAAACGGCCAAGTCATACTTGAAGAAACCCCGGCAACCAATACGAAGTCGAAAGTAGTTGTTATGTTTCTTACCGAAGAACAAACTGTAGCTAAATCTGTCCATCAAGCCCGGTAGGTACGATTAGTATAGCGTAATCGTACGAAGACAAAATACCATTATGCGTTTTATATAATTCTAAACCTAGCAGTTGTCGGAGGCCAAAAATGTTGCAAGAACTGTTAATAGAAGAAATCAAACGAATTCCCGATGAAAAACTCGCCGAAGTTTACGATTTAATTCACTACTTTAGACTCGGTTTGGCGCAAGAAACCCAGGCAGTCGAAAACAATATTTCGGAGAGAACACCGGGTAGCTTAACGCGACTAGGTTCTTTGCAAGGGAAAAATTACAATATTCCAGACGACTTTAACGACCCGCTAGACGACCTGCGGGAGTATATGGAATGAACTATTTAATCGATACTCAAATATTAATTTGGTATCAACTAAATAGCTCCAAACTCGGCCCAGGCGTTTTAGCGCTAATCAACAATAGAAAAAATATTGTTCAAATCAGCCAGATAAGCCTTTTTGAAATCGCCATCAAACAAAAGCTCGGCAAGTTACCGGAACTGGACATCACCGTTGACGCATTGACAGGCTTGATTCGCCAAGACGATTTTAATTTGCTTGACCTAAAAACCAAACATATCAACGCGTACGCCAATATTCCATTACTTCCCAATCACCGCGATCCATTCGATAGACTATTGTTAGCTACTGCCTTTAGCGAAAACATGCCGATTGTTTCCGCCGACGAGAATTTTGCCTTATACCCACCGCAAATCCAGCTCATTGCCAATCGCTAAACCATTCCATGCCTTTATATTCCTACAAAGCCGTCAACAATCAGGGTCTCGCCGAGGAAGGCGTGCGCGATGCCGCCGACGAGCAGGCCCTGTTGCTGGAACTGCAAAATCAGGGTTTGATTCCGATCCGCGTCGAAGCGGCCAAGGACAAGACCTTTCTCGGTTTCAAGCTGAAAACCGCCGGCGTCCGCCTGTCCTCCAAGGAAATCGGCATGCTGACCGCCGAATTGGCGACGCTGCTGGAATCCGGCCTGCCGCTGGACCGCTCGCTGACGATCTTGCTGCAACTGACCGAGGATAAGCCCAAGCTCAACAAGCTGACCGCCGACGTACTGGACAAGGTCAAGGGCGGCAAGGCGCTGGCCGACGCGCTGGAAAGCCAGACCGGCGTGTTTTCCAAGTTTTATCTGAACATGATCCGCGCCGGCGAGTTGGGCGGCAATCTGGGCGGCGTATTGCAGCGGCTGGCCGAGTATATGGAGCGCGCCCAGGAGTTGAAGGATACCGTCAGCACCGCGCTGATTTACCCGGCGGTGTTGCTGGTGATGTCGCTGGCGTCGCTGTTCGTGATGTTGACCTTCGTCGTGCCGCAATTCAAGGAAATGTTCGATAGCGCCGGCCAGGCCCTGCCGGTGCCCACGCAAATCGTGGTCGGGCTGGCCGAGTTCCTGCAAAGCTATTGGTGGCTGTTGCTGTTGGGCATCGCCGCGACGGTGCAATATTTCAAATCCCAACTCGGCGCGCCGGCCAGCAAGAAGGTCTGGGACGGCCGGTTTTTAAAAGCCCCGCTGGTCGGCGAAATCGTGTTGACGATGGAGGTCGCCAGCTTCAGCCGTACCTTCGGCACCTTGCTGGGTAACGGCGTGTCGATTTTAAAGTCGCTGGTCATCGTCCGGGAAACCGTCGGCAACACGGTGTTGGCCGAATCGCTGGATTACGCCGAGGCCCAATTGAAACAGGGCCGAACTTTATCAGAGGCACTGAGTCAACAAAGCCTGTTTCCCAAACTCGCCGTGCAAATGATTAAAATGGGCGAGGAAACCGGCCGGCTGGAAGAAATGCTGATGCGGGTGGCCGGCATTTACGACAAACAATTAAAACAAACGATACAACGCATGCTGGCCTTGCTGGAACCGGCGTTGATTATCTCGTTGGGCCTGATGATAGGCGGCATCATCGTCTCGATTTTGCTGGCGATTCTCAGCGTCAACGATCTGGCTTTTTAATCCAAGGAGAGACACGCGATGACACACACGATACGCCGCCAACGCGGCTTTACGCTGCTGGAACTGTTGGTGGTATTGGGCATTATCGCCATGCTGGCCGGCATCGTCGGCCCGCAGGTCATGAAACACATGGGCGCCTCCAAAACCAAGGCGGCCAGGGTGCAAATCGAGGATTTGGCTGCGGCCCTGGACATGTACAAGCTGGACGAGGGCCGCTATCCGACCCAACAACAAGGTTTGCTGGCGCTGATCGAAAAACCGTCCGACGCCAAGCGCTGGAACGGCCCCTATCTGCGTAAGGAAAAAATTCCGCAAGACCCCTGGAACGTCGATTATCACTACGTCTTCCCCGGCCAACACGGCAAGTTCGATTTGTTCAGCTACGGCGCCGACGAGAAAGAAGGCGGCGAAGGCGAGGAACAAGACATCAATAGCTGGGAATAATGACCCGGCCGCCCCGCCCCGCCGCCGCGCGGGGCTTCACGCTGATCGAGATGGCGATCGTGTTGCTGGTCGCCGTGCTCGGTTTCGCGGTGCTAGGCAACAATATCGCTTCCGGCAACCACGCCACCAAGTTGCAGGCCGTGGCGCGCGACATCGCTTCAGCGCTGCGCTATGCCCACGGTCAAGCCCTGCTGACCGGCAAAACCGCGGCGGTCACGATCAGTCTGGCCGACAACAGCTACCGAGTCGACCATCGCGACAAGACTTACGCATTCGCCGAAGACATCGACGTGTCGCTGGTGGTTGCCGAGGAGGAATTCGCCGACGGCGAGCAAGGCAGCATCCGCTTCTTCGGCGACGGTTCCTCGACCGGTGGCCGCATCACGCTGGAATGGGGCAATCTGTCCAAAAAAATCGACGTGAACTGGATTACCGGCGAAGTCGCCATTTCGGCCGTCGAACCCGACCTGCTCGACCATGCGACGGCTTGACGGATTTTCGCTGCTGGAAATTTTAGTCGCCTTTTCGATCATGGCGATCGCGCTGACCATCGTGTTGCGGGTATTCGGCAACGGCGTCAACCACGCGGGAATCGCCGAGGAATACACGATCGCGGTGCAAATCGCCGAGTCGCTGATGGCCCGCACCGGCGTCGAAACCGCGCTGGAGCCGGGCGAACTGGACGGCAACGAAGGCGAACGCTTCGATTGGCGGGTCAGCGTCCAACCAGTGCAAAACAGCGGCGGCGTTCGCGAAAGTCTGCGCAAGCTGGCCGACGGCGACCAGGAACCGGCCGCGCGACTGATGCGAGTCAACGTCACCGTAGCCTGGGGCGACGACGAGCAGCGCCGCACGGTAGAACTCGATACCTTAAAACTGACCACTGCTCAATAGCCGGCATGGACCGCCCGATTCGAAACGGCTTTACCCTAATCGAAATGTTGATCGCGATGACGCTGCTCAGCGTCATCGTGGCGCTGCTGTTCGCCAGTCTGCGCATTGCCGCCGAGAGCTGGAACGTCGGCGAAGCCAAGCTGACCGAGGTCAACCAGAAAGCCGTGGTCTACCAGTTTTTCAGACGCCATCTCAGCGGCATCAAACCGGTGCCGACACCGACCGAAGACAACGAGTCATCGCCGACCGGTCTGAGAACCGACACCCCCGACGCCGCCAATCAAACCGCCGAGACGCTGGCCTTCGAAGGCCGTCCGCACGCGATTCGTTTCGTCGCGGCGCTGCCTTCGGCTTCGGCCCGTAAGGGCTTACAGACGTTTACCGTCGATACCGACCCTGATAGTTCGTCGGTGATTCGGGTTTCGCTGGTACCTTACGGCCAATTGCCCGACACCGCGGCAGAGGCCACGGTCCTACTGAATAATGTCGAGGACTTTGAGTTGGCCTATTACGGCGCCAACGCGGAAACCGATAAAACCGCCTGGCACGAGCAATGGATCAACGCCGAGCAACTGCCGTTGCTGATTAAGGTCCGCATCGTCTTGCGAGACCACAGTTTCTGGCCCGACATGATCTTTCCGGTCAGAATCAATGCCAGACCGACGCTGACCGCGCCGCCCGCCAATACCGAGAGCGTGGACGATGCCAACCCGAATTAATCGGCAATCCGGCTTCGCGCTGGTCATCGTCATCTGGATTTTGACCTTGCTGAGCATCATGGCCGGCAGTTTTGCATTAAGCATGCGCCGCGAAAGCAGCGTCAGTTATGCGCTGCACAAAAACGCCGAAGCGATGGCGATCGCCGAAAGCGGCATCAATCTGGCTATTTTCAGGCTGCAACAAACCGACAAGGAGCAGCGCTGGCTATCGGACGGCAGCGTTTATCAGGTCCCGACCGTGGACGGCGTCACGCGCATCAAGATTCTCGCCGAATCCGGCAAGGTAGACATCAACGCCGGTAAGGAGGAACTGCTGCAAGCCGTCATTGCCGGCGCGACCAGCGACGAGAAGGAACAAGCTCGCTTGGTGGACGCGATCGTCGATTGGCGCGATGCCGACGACGAGCCGCGTCAACACGGCGCCGAACGCAAGGAATATCAACAGGCTGGATTGCGGCAGCGCCCCGGCAATCGACCGTTCCAGTCCGTCGAAGAACTGCAACAGGTGATCGGCATCGACGCTGAATTGCTGGAACGCCTGCGGCCCTGGCTAACCGTGTATTCGGAACAAGCCGAAGTGGATTTCAAGGTTGCCGATCCGAAGCTGTTGCAAATCATCGGCGCCGATCTGAAAGAACGCAATGTTCATGATGTATACTTGGACAATCGTTTGGCGGCTCAGTCGTCGGACCAGGAAGACACCGGCGAAACCGGCGAGGATAGCGGAATCGCCGAGAACCAGGCTTTTACCATCACGGTGGAAACCCGGATTGGCGAAGACGCCGGCGCTGGCCTCGAAGCAGTCATTAAGTTTCAGAATCAGAACCCGGATGAGCCTCCTATAAAAATCCTGGATTGGCACCCTCGGCAAGACGCATTGTCGTTATTCGACTCGGCTATGGAATCCCAGCTAATTTTTGTTCAAGAATGAATTTACAAGCGACAATCGATTTTGACCTGCGGCGGTTTTTCCGCTGGTGGAGCAAAGAGCTGAGCTACTGGATACCCGCTCCGGTGCTGGCCTTATTAAGCGACCGCAGCGGCTATCTGATTTTCGCCGAAACCCCAGCCGGCATGACCGCGACGTTTCGCCGCGCCCTCGACCCCGATCAGCCTCCCGTCTTCAGTAAAACCCTGAATCGCGACAATCCCGATGCCTATCGGGAGTTGCTGGCGCTACAACCGGAACTGCAAAAAGCCGATACGCTGCTCAGGCTGGAAGCGAGCCAGGGTCTGACCAAAACCATTTATCTACCGCTGGCCGCCCAGGAAAACCTGGCGCAAGTGGTCGGTTTCGAGCTGGACCGGTACACGCCGTTCAAGGCCGACGCGGTGTATTTCGCCAACTTACCGTTGGGGAAAACCGATTCGGGCCAACTACGGGTTCAGTTGGTGCTCACGCCGCGACCTGTACTGGATCGCCTGCTGGAACAATTGCAGAGTTGGGGCGTGCAACCCAGCGGCGTCGATTACGCCGAGGCGTTACCCGCAGAAGGTATCACGGCGGATTACAATCTATTGCCGGAACGTTTCCAACCGCGCGGCAACCGCTTGTCGCAATCGCTGCACTGGCTTTTGAACGGATTGTTTGCGCTATTGTTGCTGGCCGCGACAATTTGGCCGGTTTGGCGGGAAGGTGAAGCGGTCGAGCGTTTAAAGGCCAGTATTAAAACATTGGAAAAGGAAACCCGGCTGATTGAGGGCCAACAACAGGAAATCGAGGCGGTGCGGAGCAAGACTCAACGCTTGATCGACCTGAAAACTCAAACCCCCTCGCTAATCGAAGTGCTCAACGAGCTCAGCAAGTTATTGAAAGACGACACCTGGCTCACCCACTTTCAGTACACCGACAAGCACTTGCAGGTTCAGGGCCAGTCGCCGGCCGCGTCCGCGTTGATCGGCATCTTGGAAGCATCGCCCTATTTCGCCAACGTGGCCTTCGTATCGCCATTGACTCAGGATAAGAACACCGGCCGGGAACGCTTTCAAATCAGCATGGATGTCGCCGCCGTCGCCGAAACCGAACCCTCGGAAGCAGCCGATACCGCCGAGGAAACCGACACCGATGCGAATCCGGCCGATGACAACGGGTCAGGGACGGCGAATGAGTAATCCGCGTTATCAACGTTGGTTGGCGCTAGGGTTGTTGATCGGCGTCGTCTTGACCTTGCTGTTTGCGATTCCATTGCCGTTACTAAATCAATGGTTGGATTATCGCGACCAAAAAAGCGATTTGTTATTCCGCCTGCAACGCCAACAAGCCGTTGCCGCCCGCAAACAAGGCGTGGCCGACAATTTGCAAGCCTTGCAGCAGCAATTCGAAGAGCAGGATTACTTCTCGAACAGCACGACCGAGGCCTTGGCGTCCGCCGAGCTGCAAAACGCGATCAAGACGGCCGTCACCGAAGCCGGCGGCCAGCTCACCAGCACGCAGGGGCTTCCGGGCAAAGCCGAAAACGAATTCGTCCGAATTTCAGTGAAGGTGCGCATGGTGTCCTCGATAGACGCACTGCGCCACGTGTTGCACAGCATTGAGTCTTCGGTACCGCTGCTGGTCATAGATCAACTGGACATTACCCCGGTTCGCGGGGCCCGCAATCGAGGCACCAACAAAATAGACCCCAGCACCCAACTCAACGTCAGTTTTCAAGTGGTCAGTTTCATGCGAGCCAAATCCTCATGAACCAAAAACTATTGAAACTGCAATTGATAGGCTGCGGCCTGGCGAGTTTGACGCTGGCCGCCGAGTGGACTTACGGAAATCTTGCCTGGAACGAGTTGCTGAAGGCCTTGGAGCCGCCCGTGCCCGCTGAATTTCAGAGCGAGGAATTGCCGGAACTGCCGGAGCGCCAACGCTCGTTGGAGAATTTCGCCGAAATCGTCGATCGCCCGGTGTTTATCGAAGGCCGCCGGCCGATCGCGGATGCGACAACCGCCGATGCGGCGGCCGGTCCGGATCTCGGCCAAATCGACGATTGGGCCCTGATCGGTATCTACAACAAGGACCGGAACCCGATCGCGCTGTTCAGCAAACGCAACGAAGCAAAAAAATTTCAAAAGCTCAACGAATCGCAAAGCATATCCGGCTGGACACTTAAACAGATACTGGCCGACCGGGTTGTGCTGACCCAAGCCGGCCAGGAAAAAGCCGTCGCGTTACGTAAGCCTAGACCGCAAACCAAACCGCCGGTGCCGGGCAGGCCCCCCGTGCCGCCGAGACCGGCGCAACCGCCAGCCGCCATGCAGCCGCCCCCAAAACCCAACGAACCATCTCCGCCCGTTGAAAATGTCGAGAACATCAATGACAACTAGTAAATTCACTCTTACTCCGGTCGTGGCGTTAGCGCTGTCGATGACAGGTTGCGAGTTTATCGGTCCGCAATTCCACCAGAAACTGCCATTGGCCGAAGTCAAACCGGCGTCCGGCGATCAATTATCGCTACCGGAGTTGTCCAACGAAGCCGATAAGAACGCTGAAAACAAAGTCACCAAGGTCGAGTTGTTCCCGAACGGCGAACCCGTCATCAACGCCCAGGCCAACACGACGGCCGAACCGAAAAAATCGGTCGGTAAAGGCGAATACAGCCTGAATTTCGACGACGCCGACCTCGGCGAAGTGGCCAAAGTTATCCTCGGCGACATTTTGAATCGTAACTATACGATCAGTCCGCAAGTCACCGGCAAGGTCACGCTGCAAACCTCGAAACCGCTCAGCAAGGAAGAATTGATTCCGACCCTGGAAATGCTGCTGAGCCTGAACAATGCCGCGCTTTCGACGCTGGACGGGGTTTATTTGATCAAGCCATCCAACGAAGCTATTTACAGCAGCTCTATCAACTCTCTGTCGGGTTCGAAAATGCCGAACGGCTATCAGGTCCGAATCATTCCGGTCAAAAACGTCGCCGCCGCCGAATTGGGCGAAATTCTGAAACCCTTGCTGCCGGAAAAAGCTCTACTGCATGTCGACGCCAATCGCAATCTGCTGATGGTGGCCGGTTCCGGCGCCGAGCTGGGCCGGGTCATGGATGTGGTCAATACCTTCGATATCGATATTTTGAAAGGTCGTTCGTTCGCGCTATTCACGCCGGCCCACGTCAGCGCCGGCAAAGTCATTGACGAGTTGGATCAAATCTTCAACCACAAACAAGAGAAGGACAAGGCCGGCGATTCCAGTTTTTTCCGTTTCATCGAAATCGAACGCCTGAACGCGATTCTAGCCATCACCCATCAGGCGCATTACTTAAAAGACATCGAAAACTGGATCTTGCGGCTGGATAGGATCAATCCGGCGGCGGCCGGCGGCGTGAATGTCTACCGCGCGCAGCACGTCAATGCGATAGATCTCGCGGACACTTTGAGCAGCATTTACGGTAGCGGCGGCGGTCAGCGTAGCTCGAAAGCCTCGATTGCCTCCGGCCGGAAAAGCATGTCGGCCAGCAATCGGTCCTCATCTAGCTCCGGCATGGGTTCTTCGAGTAGTTCCAGTTCTATTTCCGGCTCCAGCTCCAGCAGCAACCGTAGCGATGCCAACGAACGCACGCTGAGTGACCGCACCCAAGACCGCAATCGTAGCGGCGGCGGCGCGAGCAGTAGCGGTGGCTCGGTACTTGGCAACGCTTCGACGGCAGGTTCGAACAACAACGACATGCCCAACGTTAAAATCATTCCGGACGAAGGCAACAATGCATTGATTATCGTCGCGAACTCTGAAGAGTATTCGAAAATCCTGCGGGTGTTGAAACAATTGGATGTGTTGCCGCTACAGGTGATGATTGATGCGACGATCGTCGAGGTTCAACTGACCGATACGTTGGAATACGGTATTCAATGGTATTTCAATCATCAGAATGGTGGTAACAACACGATACAAGGTGGCTCTACCAAGGGTGGCGGCAGCAGTATCGATTTGACGAAAGCCGCGCTGGGTGCCGCCACATCGGGCTTCTCCTATGCTTTCGTCAGTGGATCAAAAGATATTGCGGCGGTTTTGAATGCCAGCGCGATCAACGAGAAGCTTAATGTCATTTCCTCGCCCTCATTGATGGTATTGAATAACCAAGAAGCTTCGATCAAGGTTGGTGACTCAGTGCCGATACGTTCCTCGGTTACCAGTAACACCAGCAATACCACCACCACCGGAATAGTACAGACCAGTTCGATTCAAATGGTCGATACAGGGATCAATTTGTCGGTCAGGCCGAGGGTCAATTCCGGCGGTCTGGTGCTCATGGACATTTTACAAAGCGCGAATGCGGCAAAGGAAACCACCACTAGTACCGGAATCGACTCACCCACGATCCAAAAACGAGAGATCGAAACCAGCGTCGTGGTTCAGAGTGGGGAAACCATTGTGCTCGGCGGCTTGATCGACGACTCGAACACTTACAACCGTAACGGCGTACCGTTACTGCACGAAATTCCGGTTATCGGCTCTTTATTCGGCGGTTCGAAGCGGGATAACGTTAAGAAAGAACTAGTCGTGCTGTTAACGCCTCGGGTCATGAAAAGCCGTGTCGATGCCCAAGAAGTAACTCAAGAATTCAAACGTAAATTGTCGGGAATTTATGAGGAGCAGGCACCGCTTAACATTGAAATAGAAGAATCTATTCAATAGAAATCCCGCTTGGTGCATAGCTTGGCGGGATGGAACTGTTTTATCCCGCCGATAAAAAACGCAAGCGGGAATAGTTAACCGTCAACTCGCTCACCCTGCGCTAATAACGCGGCTTGCTCGGCCTCCAACAGTTTTCGCTTGTCGCACTTCTCGGTGCAGATGCAATTGCCGGTACCGCCGCAAGAGCCTTTGATCGCGTGTCGACCGAATATCACGCCGATCGCCATGACCGCGATCACGACCAGCATAAACACGAAAGTTACTAAAAAATACGTCATGGATGTCCTCTAATTCAATATGACGGTTGAAAATACGTCTGATCGATAGATCGTCAAAAACAGAAATAGTTACAGTATCGGCCAAAATAGGTGTAGCGACTACGGCAATCGAAGCCGATTCATACTAAAACCTGATTCCCGCCAAAATCAACCATCGTCAAAAAAAAACGAGGAGAAATCCTAAGATCGCTCCTCGTTCCCGACCGGCAAAAAACCGATTTAGCCGCCGAAGTCGTCCAGGAAGATGTTTTCCCTGTCTACACCGTTAGCCAACAGCATGTTGATCACCGACGAGTTCATGATTGGAGGACCGCACATGTAGAACTCGCAGTCTTCCGGCGCCGGATGGTTCTTGATGAACTCCTCGAACAACACGTTGTGGATGAAGCCGGTGTAACCGGTCCATTCGTCTTCCGGCAACGGATCGGACAGAGCCACGTGCCATTGAAAGTTGTCGTTCTCGCGTTGCAACATGTCGAAATCTTCGACATAGAACATTTCCCGCTTGCTGCGCGCGCCATACCAGAACGTGATTTTGCGTTTGGATTTCAACCGACGCAACTGGTCGAAAATGTGCGAACGCATCGGTGCCATACCGGCACCGCCACCAATGAAGACCATTTCGGCATCGGTATCCTTGGCGAAAAATTCTCCGTAAGGACCTGAAACCCAAACTTGATCGCCCGGCTTCAAATTAAAGATGAAAGAAGACATGATGCCTGGCGGAATACCGTCCGGCGCGCCCGGCGGCGGCGTGGCGATCCGCACGTTCAACATAATCTCTTTTTCTTCTGGATAGGAAGCCATCGAGTAGGCCCGCAAAGTCGGCTCTTTTACGTCCGATACGTAGCGCCACAGATTGAATTTATCCCAATCCGGACGGTATTCCTCGGCGACATCCATATCGGCGTACTTGGACACGTGCGGCGGACATTCGATTTGAATGTAACCACCCGCGCGGTAATTGATCGCTTCGCCTTCCGGCAATTGCAATACCAACTCTTTAATAAACGTGGCGACGTTGTCGTTGGACTTGACGGTGCACAGCCATTTTTTGACGCCGAATACGCTGTCCTCGACTTCGACCGCCATATTGGTTTTCACCGCGACCTGGCACGCTAGACGCTCGCCGTGAGCGGCTTCGCGCTTGGTAATGTGCGACAGCTCGGTTGGCAGAATATCGCCGCCGCCGCTATGCACTTTCACCTTGCATTGGCCGCAAGAACCGCCGCCGCCGCAAGCGGATGAAACGAACAATTGGTTGTCGGACAGCGCATTCAACAATTTCGAACCGGCCGGCACGTGAATCTTCTTCTCGTTGTTGATCAGAATTTCCACATCCCCGGCGGCCACCAGTTTGCTTTTCGCGCCGATGATCATAAACACCAGCGCAATCACGATAGCCGTGAAGAAAATAACCCCTAATGCAATTTCTAGCATTACGATACCCTTACAATTGAATTCCAGAGAACGCCATAAAGCCCAAAGACATCAAGCCGGCGGTAATGAAGGTGATACCCAGGCCTTGCAGGGCCGCCGGCACGTCGCTGTATTTGAGCTTCTCGCGCACGCCAGCCATCAGGGTAATCGCCAATGCCCAACCGAAACCGGAACCGATACCGTAGGTCACACTCTCACCGAAGTTGTAGTCGCGCTCGATCATAAACAAGCTACCGGCCAAAATCGCGCAGTTCACGGTAATCAAAGGCAGGAAGATACCCAATGCGTTGTAAAGCGCAGGGAAGAACTTATCCAGCGTCATTTCCAGAATCTGCACGATCGCGGCGATCATGCCGATACAGCTGAGCAGACTCAAAAAACTCAAGTCCACGCCGGTAATCCCGATCCAGGCCAGGGCATCTTCCTTCAACAAGGTTTGATAGATGAACTGATTCGCGGGTACGGTCAAGGTTTGTACCACCATAACCGCGATGCCCAGACCCATCGCCGTTGAGATCTTCTTGGACACCGCCAAGAAGGTACACATCCCCAGGAAGAACGATAACGCCAGGTTTTCGATGAAAACCGCTTTAACAAATAAGCTGATATAGGCTTCCATTAGTGGTGCCCTCCTTCACCGTGAGCAATAGCCATAATTTTGAACTCGTTGTGTTCGACTTGTTTCGGCTTCCAGGTGCGGAAAGCCCAAATAATCAAACCGATCACGAAGAACGCGCTGGGCGGCAACAGCATCAAACCGTTCGGTACGTACCAACCGCCATCTTTGACCAACGGTAATACTTCGATACCCAACAATTTGCCGGAACCCAGCGTTTCGCGGACCAAGGCGACCAGAATCAAAATCAAGCTGTAGCCGGCGCCGTTGCCGATACCGTCGATAAAGCTTTGCAGCGGCGGATTTTTCATCGCATACGCTTCGGCGCGGCCCATGACGATACAGTTGGTGATGATCAAACCGACGAACACCGACAGTTTTTTACTAACATCGAACGCGAAGGCTTTCAACAACTGATCGACCACGATCACCAGCGAAGCGATGATGATCATCTGTACGATGATACGGATGCTGCTCGGCGTGTGCTGGCGCACGGCGCTGATCGCCGCGCTGGAACACGCGGTAACCGAGGTCAAGGCCAACGCCATGATCAGCGAGGTCGACATTTGCGAGGTCACCGCCAACGCCGAACAAACGCCGAGTACCTGCAAGGTAATCGGGTTGTTATCGACCAATGGTTCGAATAATACTTTTTTAGTTTCTTTGTCCATGACGACTCCTAACCGTTTGACTTGATTTTGTTCAGGTACGGCGCGAAACCTTCCGGTCCCATCCAGTACAGGATCAAATTGCTGACGCCGCGGCTGGTCAAGGTGGCGCCGGCCAGGCCGTCGACTTTGTTGACCGCATCCGGACGACTGGTATCGACCGTGCCTTTAACCAGAGTCAAAGCCACTTCGCCGTTATCGCCGTAGACTTTCTTGCCTTTCCACAATGCCCGCCAGTTGGGGTTAACCACCTCGCCGCCCAGACCCGGTGTTTCGCCTTGGTCGTAGAGGTTGATGCTTTGCACGGTTTGGCCGTCGGCTTCCAGCGCCAGGAACCCGTACATCGTGGACCACAAGCCGTAGCCGTTAATCGGCAGAATGATGGATTGCAATTTACCGGCGTCCTTCACCAAAAACACCTTAGCAACCTTGGCCTTCATCCGAATGCTGGCGATGTCTTTCTCGACCGGAATCACTTCGTTGGTTGCCGGGTCCTTGGCTGCCTTGCGTTGGTCGTATTCGTCAACATCGCCGTCAACGTATTCGCCAGTCGCCAGATCGACCAATTTGGCTTCGATTCTGTCCTTGAAGGCCGCATCGATGTTGGTATCGTTTTCCAACAAACCGGCGACATCGAGAATGTTTTTCTTCATGTCCAGGGCTTTGTTGTGCGACTGCAACGGCCGCAATGCGACAGTAGCCATAGACACCAACACCGCGCAGACCAAACATAGGGCCAATGCGACATTGATGGTTTTTTCCAAACTGTCGTTGCTCAGCGCTAGGATACGGTCGGCATAAACTCTGAACTGCTCGTAATATTTACAGAGCTGCTCGTTATACTTGCAGGTTTTTTTCTCGGCATTAAGCATGGCGTTTAATCCTTCTTCTGATATTCGCTTGGACGACAAAGTAATCAATCAACGGCGCAAACATGTTGGAGAAAAGAATTGCAAGCATCACGCCTTCCGGGAACGCCGGGTTTACGACCCGAATGATGACGATCATCACACCGATCAAGATGCCGTAAATCCAGCGGCCGGTATCGGTATTGGCGGCGGAAACGGGATCGGTGGCCATATAGACGGTACCGAACGCAAAACCGCCCAACACCATGTGCCAATACCAGGGAATCGCGAACATCGGATTGGTATTGCTGCCGACCACGTTCAGTAAAGTGGACATCGCGATCATGCCGATCAACACGCCCGCCATGATCCGGTAAGATGCGACGCGGGTGTATAGCAGGAAGGCCGCGCCCAGCAGACAGGCCAAGGTCGAGGTTTCACCCATCGAACCGGGAATGAAGCCCAAGAAGGCTTGGAACCAGCCGAAACTGGCTTTGATCGCGTCCAAGCCACCGGCGGAAGCCAGCGACAACGCAGTGGCGCCGCTATAACCGTCAACCGCGACCCACACCGAGTCGCCGGAAATCGAAGCCGGATAGGCGAAGAACAGGAAGGCCCGGCCGGTCAAGGCTGGGTTCAGGAAGTTTTTACCGGTACCGCCGAACACCTCTTTGCCCAACACGATACCGAAGGAGATACCCAACGCCACTTGCCACAAAGGCATGTCCGGCGGCAGAATCAACGTGTAAAGCATCGACGAAACCAGGAAGCCTTCGTTGACTTCGTGCTTGCGAACGGTGGCGAACAACACTTCCCAAACGCCGCCCACGGCCAGCGTGGTGAAATAGATCGGGAAGAAGTACAGCATGCCGTGCACCAGGCACGATAAGGGGTTGTACGGGTTGTAACCGAACAAGACCATGGGGAAGCGGCGCCAGTTGTCGATCGCTTCGACACCCATCGCCTTCATCGCCAAATTAGCCTGATAACCGGTGTTGTACCACGCCATCAATATGCAGAACGCCGTGGCGATAACCACGAAGGTCATGGTCCGTTTCAGGTCGTTTCCGTCCCGAACGTGGGTTTTACCGCGCGTTACATCGGACGGCGTGTAGATAAAAGTATCCACCATCTCGTAGAGACCGTAGTACTTTTCGAACTTGCCGCCTTTTGTAAAATGCGGCTCTATGCTATCTAATAAGTCTCTAGCCGACATTTATCCTTCCTTCTCGATTTTAGTTAAATTAGCTCTAAGCACCGGCGCGAAATCGTGCTTACCGGGATCGACAAAGGTGAACAGGGAAACATCTTCCTCATTCAACTCCAGACAACCCAAGGCTTGCGCGGTATCGGTGTCGCCGACCACAATGGCTTTCAGTAACGGCGTCGCCAAAATATCCATCGGCATTACGCTCTCGTAAACGCCGACCGGCACGATGGCCCGGTTACTGCCGTTCTTATCGGTTGTTAACGGAAACAAACGACCGTCTTTGCGATCCTTGCTGGACACATAAACGTTCATCGCCGAATATTTGTCCTTGCCGGCCACTATCCAGCCGAAGAATTCGCGATCGCGACCTTCTTTCAGTGCCGAAACTTGCAGACTGTAGGCGCTCAAATACGCCAAAGCACCAGCGGCTTCGTGGCCATACAGCACCGAACCGGAAATCACGCGATTTTCAACATCCTGCAATTCGCCGGCGACTAAGTCTTCCAGATTCGCACCGACACGGGTACGCACCAACCGCGGATTTTTAACGGTAGGTCCGGCTAGCGATACGACTCTTTCGACATTCAATTTGCCGGTCGTGAACAAGGCGCCGATCGCCATCACCGCTTGATAGTCGATATGCCAGACCGATTTATGACCGTTAACCGGATCGAGGAAGTGGATGTGAGTGCTGGGCAATCCGGCCGGATGCGGACCGGCGAATTCCGCGACCTGAACCGCGCTGTTGCTTGGCACGTCCGCGCCGCTGGCTTTACACAAATAAGTCTTGCCGGCGGTCAGTTTGGCGATCACGGTCAAGCCGTTCAGAAAGTCGGCCGCCCGGTCTTTAATCACCACGAGCGGGTCCGCGGCCAAGGGCCGGGTGTCGATCGCGGTAACGAAGATAGCGCTCGGCGCGCTGTCGGCGGCAGGAACTTTGCCGTAGGGGCGAGTCAGGAAAGAAGTCCAAAGGCCGGAAGCCAACAGATTTTCCTTGACTTGATCGGCGGACAAGCCGGCCAGCGCCGCCTCGTCATAACTGGCGAAGCTTTCTTGTTGATTGCCGCTCAGTTCGATCACTACCGACAATAACACCCGGCGATCGCCGCGATTGACGGCCTTGACCACGCCGGCTCCCGGCGAGGTAAAGTTGACGCTGGGGTTTTGCTTATCAACGAACAAAGCTTGGCCCAACTTGACTTTATCCCCTTCGGCAACCAGCATTTTTGGCTTTAGGCCGACATAATCGCAGCCCAAAAGCGCTACCGACTTGATGCCGTTACCGTCACTTATTTTCTGTTCGGGTCCACCCGTAATGGGCAAGTCCAAACCTTTTTTTAATGTAAATTGCATAGTAGATACGCCTACTCTCCAGACAGATTGCAGCAAAAGCCCGCCGGAAAAAACTCCAACCCCACCGGGCACTTCAAGACATAAAACCGCGTCATTACATCACAACTTATCGGCTTTCTCAACGAGAAATCCTCAGTCGCGACGCCGCCTGCAGCCCCGGTTAACGCACGAAGTAAGGCGTTTTTTGGCTTCAAATTTCGATGGTTTTATTGATATCGAATCCCTCAACGGTTTTACGCCCTAGATAGCCGCGGGTATTACTGAGGATGCGCGCGTCGGCGATACGATAGTCGCCCAAATTGTGAACATGGCCGTGAAACCAAGCAGCGATCTCGTACTCGTGAAACAAAGGTTTCAAATCGTTGCAATAGGCCAATCGCTTTAGAACTTTGGGCGAACCTATCCAGCTCCATTCGGTAGGCGCGTGATGCGTGACAACGACGGTTTTTCCGGCGTAGGGTTCGGCCAAACGCGCTTCCAGCCAGCTCTTGGCATCGGCATGCAAGGCCGAAAACTGATAGGGCGAGAACGCCTGATCCTCAAAGCTGATCCGGCGAAAATCGTTGAGGGTTTTCTGCAGCGCATTCGCTTTTTCGTCGCCTTCGGAAAACAGATCAGTCCAGAGCGTGCAGCCAATAAAGCGTACACCCTGGAACACAAACTGATCTTTTTCCAGAAAATGAATCTGGCTGCCCGCGCATTCCCGGCGCAACATTTCCAGCACCTGGCGATACTCGTAGCCATAAAACTCATGGTTGCCCGCAACGTAGATCACCGGTTTATTCAAAGCCTTCAACCAAGCCACGCCTTGGTCGAAAACGCCAATGTCGCCCGCCGCCACGATAATGTCCGCGTCGGTTTCCGGCGCCGCCTGCTCGCCAAATTCCAAATGCACGTCGGAAAAATAATTGATCAACACAAATTAACTCTTGACTATTGGCGTTGGGTTATAATTTTAAGACCGAGTAAAACGCTTGGTATTTTTCCAAACAACTTCGATTTCTTGCAAAACATTTCTATGTCCATAAGTCCCAGAAAGCACACTCAACAGGTTTTGGTTGGCAACGTCAGAGTCGGCGGCGGCGCTCCGATTGTAGTCCAATCCATGACCAACACGGATACTACCGATGTTGCGGGAAGCGTACAGCAAATTATGGAATTGGCGACCGCCGGGTCGGAATTGGTCAGGATCACCGTCAACACCGAGGAAGCCGCCAAGGCCGTCCCGGACATCGTTAACCAGCTCGAACAAAAAGGGTTTTCAGTGCCGATTATCGGCGACTTCCATTTCAACGGCCACAAATTGTTGGAAAAATATCCGGAATGCGCCCAGGCCCTAGCCAAATACCGAATCAATCCCGGCAACGTCGGCAAGGGTAAAGCCCGCGATCCGCAATTCCAACAAATGATCGAATTCGCAATCCAGTACAACAAACCGGTACGGATCGGCGTTAACGGCGGTAGTCTGGATCAGGCGGTGCTAACCCGCTTACTCGATGAAAACCGCCAACTGGCGGAGCCTAAGGAGTTACCGGCCATCACTCGCGAAGCCATCGTGCTATCCGCGTTGGAAAGCGCCGCCAAGGCTCAAGAGCTGGGCCTGGGCAAGGACAAAATCATTCTTTCCTGCAAAATCAGCGATGTGCAGGAATTAATCAGCATTTACCAAGACCTGTCCGAGCGTTGCGACTATGCCTTGCATTTAGGTCTGACAGAAGCCGGCATGGGCTCCAAGGGTATTGTCGCCTCGTCGGCGGCACTGGGTATACTGATGCAACAAGGCATCGGCGATACGATCCGTATTTCGCTAACGCCGGAACCCGGCGCCGCCCGCACCAAGGAAGTCGTCGTGGCTCAGGAGATTCTGCAAACGATGGGCTTCCGCTCGTTTACGCCGATGGTCACTGCTTGCCCCGGTTGCGGCCGCACCACCAGCGACTATTTCCAAAGACTGGCCCAAGATATTCAAGGCTATTTGCGCGACCAAATGCCGCTCTGGAAAAACAAGTATCAAGGCGTCGAAGAGATGAAAGTCGCGGTGATGGGCTGCGTCGTCAATGGACCGGGCGAAAGCAAGAACGCCAATATCGGCATCAGCTTGCCGGGCACCGGAGAAACGCCGGTCGCGCCGGTATTCGAAGACGGCGTTAAAACCGTGACGTTAAAAGGCGATAACATTGCCGGCGAGTTTCAGGAATTGGTCGAGCGCTACATCGAAAGCCATTACAGCGCGCACTAATTCTTTTCTTTGGCAACAGCCGACGAGAGCGCCCCCATCTCGTCGGTTACCCGCCGCGCATTTCCTTAATGCCGGCGCACGTGCCAACCATCGGGGCATTCAAAAGAAGAGCTGTCGTTAAGCGGCTTTAAAGCGATCCTCGGCCGCATCCTCGGCCTCCGCTTGATACCATTCCTTAAAATCGATGGGTAACTCCATCACCGGACCGGTGACGCAAAATCTCAACATGCCGTCCGTTGCGACATAGATTCCGCCACTAATGCAATCTTCCCTGAGTCTTTGAGTGCTTACACTAAGCGAGGTATTCATGACGATCCGCTGTAATTGACTTGCGGGCGACTGTAGACAAGCTTTCTTAACGCTCTCTTAACTATCCGGTTGCGGCGGCGAGACCAGTTTCGGCGGATAGCGCTTACAAGCAGAATATCTAGTTGCGCAATACAGTCGTAAGTTACGACTCGCCCGATTCTCCCGAACCAATGCATAGCCAGATCGAGCTATTCTCCGAATAAGTTGAAGGTTCAATGTAACTGGTAAATAATGCGTCGAATAAGCGCCGTTGCCTACCGCTACGTCGAGGTGTGAATCCCCGCCATCGCTACCCTCCCTTATGGAGTTTAGGACTATTTTTCGCAAAGGTTTGTTTTCATTGGCGGTAGGTCTGGCTTGTTGGTTACCGGACACCCCGCCCGCCGTGGCCGAATGGCACGGCAGCCTGACCTTTCTCAGCGATTACATCTACCGGGGCTACTCCAAAAATCGCGGCAATCCGTTGGCTCAAGCCCATCTGGATTACCAGCACGAGATCGGCTGGTTCGCCGGCCTCGGCTTGTCTCAAGTTCGCTTCGACGACCAAACAAACAGCAACCGCGCCGAACTTGAAATCAAACCTTATTTCGGTTGGAATTGGCCGATCGACAGAGATTGGCGGGCCGAGCTGTCGGTTAGCGGATACCTTTTCGATAACAAACTATTCAACCACTCCGCCGACTATGCCGAATATTCCGCCTCGCTACATTTCCGCGACTGGCTGAGCGCCACGATTTCGGTCGCTCCCAATGCCTACCAACGACAGGCCGACGTGCCCAATTACGAACTGAATTATCGGCGCGACATTTGGGATACCGTACAATTTTCGGCAGGTTTGGGCTACCATCAAGCAGGTAGATTGTTGGGCCAGGACTATTTTTACTGGAATGCCGGTCTTTCCTGGTTTGTGAACGAACATGTGTCGGTCGATATGCGCTACTTGGACGCCGCGTTGACGGCTCATCACCACGCCGATCCGAATCAAGACGAATTCTATCCGCGCCGGCAAGACGACCGCTATCTATTTTCGGTCACTGTCGGATTTTAAAAGCGAACCGTCATTGAACCTTGGACGCCCAGCGCGGCATATACCCGAGACCACCCGAGGATCCGCGACCAAGGTTAGATGATGCTGCGTCCAGTGCGTAATTCAATACCACCCATGCCGAACCACACCGAACATCCCGTCGATGAACAGGCAATTCTGCTCCGTATTGCCGAAGGGGACGCTCAAGCCTTCGAGATTTTTTATAAACTGTACTACCCGCGCTTGTTTCGATTTATTTTGCGCGTCACTCGCGACGCCGAAAATATCGAAGAATTGATACAGGAAACCCTGTTACTGATCTGGGAGCAACCGGAGCGCTTCAACCACGAAAGCAAAGTCTCGACTTGGGTATTCGGTATCGCTTATCGCAAGGCGCTGAAGGCCTTATCCAAGGCCGGCAAATACAGCGCGGACGTCGATATCGAAGACTTTCACGAAACCTTGGGCGATCCGTTGGCCAATTTGGCCGACAATTTCGAGACCGCCGATTGGTTGAACCGCGCGCTGGCCCATCTGCCGCCCGATCAACGTGCCGTGATCGAATTGACCTTCTACCACGGCCTGCCCTACCAGGAAATCGCCAAAATCCTGGACTGCCCGGAGAATACCGTGAAAACCCGTATGTTCCATGCCCGCAAAAAGCTGCAAGCCTTTGCCTAGGCCAGGGAGATTAGACCGATGAACGCCGAAGCCCACACCCAAGCCCAACATCAACAAGTTCAGCGACTGCTGCCGTGGTACGCCAACGACAGCCTGCCGGAAGCGGAGTACCGACTGGTGGATAAACACATTCGGACCTGCCTGACCTGCCGCCGAGAATTGCAAGGTCTGAAAAAGCTGGCGCAAGCCATCAGCCAATCAACCGATCTGGATATCGCCGCGGAAACGTCGTTCGCCAACGTGTCCGCCAAACTTCGCTCCTGCGACCGCTCGGCCGACTCGGCCGCGCCCAACGATCGCCAGGTACCGTCGCGGACGCCCCGCCGCTCGAACGCCTACAGCAAACATCGCGGTTTCCGCTACGCATTGGCGGCTTCGATCTTGCTGGCCTTAATGCCGCTGGGCTGGCAACTCATGCCGATCGGCACCGACGGCTACCGGACCTTGGCAACCGCTAAACCCGCCGGACTCGCGGCGCCGACCTTGCGCGTGGTCTTTGCCAATACCGTATCGGCTACGGATATATCGGCCGTGCTCCGGGATTTACACGGCGAACAACAAGGCGAAGCCAATAGTGTCGGCGCCTTGACCGTGCGTCTGAGCACCGAGGACGGTCACCCGAATCTGGAGCAAGCCATCGCCCTGCTCAGGAGCCGATCCGACGTGTTGCTGGCGGAGCCTGTGATACAACCATGAATCCGATCCGTGTAGCGACACTCGCGATACTCTTGTTACTCGGATGCGGTTGCGCCGATCGAATCGACTTCGCGAACCTCGGCGACCAGCCTGCCGATCGGGAACGGCGGATTTTGGTGACCTTTATCGACCGCGGCATTCAACGCGATTTACCCGGCAATTCCCAGGATCGCTATCGGACGCACGGCACTTACGGCAATTCGTCCTGGAGCGAGCGTATCGCGCTAAAGCTGGCGGAACGCCACCAACTGCGCTTCGTCGCCCAATGGCCGGTCACGGAACTCGGCGTCAGTTGCGTGGTTTACGAAATCCCCAACGCGCTGCCGTTACCGCAAGTCATCGGCGAATTGCAAAACGACGACGATGTCGGCACGGTGCAGCCCATGCAGAGCTTCCAAGTGCTGGCCGACCAGCCGGCCGCGGACCCGACGCACGGCGACCCCTACTTGCCGTTGCAAACCGCGTACAACGCGTTGAACATCGGCGAGTGGCATAAGCGAGCCACCGGCCAAGGCATACGCATCGCGCTGATCGATACCGGCGTCGACCTGGAACATCCGGATTTGAAAGGCCAAATCGATTATTCGGAAAACTTGGCCCCGGAACCTGGCGATCATAATCTGGCCGACATGCACGGTACCGCGGTGGCCGGCGTGTTATCGGCGCGCCCCGACAACGGCATCGGGATCGCCGGTATCGCGCCGGCCGCCGACGTCCTGGCGCTTCGTGCGTGCTGGCCGGAACAACCCAATGCGCTGGCCGCTCGCTGCAACAGTTTCACGCTGGCCTTGGCCTTGAATCAAGCGATTCGGATGAATGCGCGGATTATTAACCTCAGTTTGAGCGGACCGGAAGACCCGTTGCTGAAAATGCTGATCGAAAAAGCCCTGACCAAAGACATCATCGTTATCGCCGCCGTGCCGGGCAACCCGCTGGCCGGCGGATTTCCGGCCAACATTCCCGGCGTCATCGCGGTGAATCAACTCGACCTCAACCTTAAGGCGGACGGCAACCAAATCGCGGCGCCGGGCCGGGATATTTTGACGACCTTACCTCACGAGTCCTACGACTTCATGACCGGCAGCTCCTTCGCCACGCCCCATGTTGCCGGACTTACCGCGTTATTATTGCAATTGCACCCGGATTGGCGCGCGGCCGAGATCAAACAGCAACTGCTTCATCCGGAAAACTTGCTCAGCGCCCTAAACACCGATTAGGCCGATGACCTTCCTCGTTGGAGGCAATCCGGCGCGCGCTGGGTCGCGATCGATCGTTGCGGATCCTACCCCGACGAGCCTGGCGCCAAACGCTAAGCCCGCAAATGCCCGTCCCCCACCGCCACCCACTTATAGGTCGTCAGTTCGTCGGGACCGACCGGACCGCGCACGTGGAGTTTATCGGTACTGATACCGACGACCGAACCCAAGCCGTAATCGCCGCCGCCCGATAACCGGGTCGAGGCATTGATCATCACCGACGCCGAATCCACCTGTTCCTCGAATTGCCGGGCCAGACTCAGACTTTGGGTAACGATGCCGTCGGTGTGACCGGAACCGTACTGGTTGATATGATCGATCGCGGCCTGGATGCCGGCCACGACTTTCACCGACAAAATCGGCGCCAGATATTCGGTAGACCAATCTTCTTCGCTGGCGGCGGCGATGCCCGGCAGCAGCGCCTGGGTCTGCCGGCAGCCGCGCAGCTCGATATTGTTCGCGGTCAACGCATCGTTCAGCAGTGGCAGCAATCGTTCGGCGCATTGGCTATCCACCAACAAGGTTTCCAGCGCATTGCAAACCTGCACACTTTGACATTTGGAGTTGACCACCAAGGCCACCGCTTTCTCCGACTCGGCATCGCCGGCCAAATACAAATGGCAAATCCCGTCGTAATGCTTGATGACCGGAATTCGGGTGCCTTCGGCGATACGCTGAATCAAGCCCTTCCCGCCGCGCGGGATCAGTACATCGATATAGCCGTCCATTTTCAGCAATTCGCCGACCGCTTCGTGGCCGGGCGTGCGTATGATTTGGATCGCGTGCTGCGGCAAGCCGGCCGCGACCGCGCCAGCGACCATTGCATCGGTCAGAATGGCGTTGGTTTGCAGCGCTTCCGATCCGCCGCGCAAAATCACCGCGTTGCCGCTTTTAATGCAGACGCCGGCGGCATCGGTGGTGACGTTGGGACGCGACTCGTAAATAATGCCGATCACCCCCAGCGGCACCGATTTTTTATACACCCGCAAGCCGGCCGGGTTGGTATGGCCGGTCAGCACCCGATTCAGCGGGTCCGGCAGTTGCGCGACTTTCGTCAGACGCGACAACATGTAATTGAAGGTCTTGTCGTCTATCGTCAGCCGCTTGACCATCGCGTCCGACTGGCCCGCATCGCGCGCCTTGGCGATTTCCAGCGCGTTGACCTCCAGCACGGATTGCTTAACCGCCTCCAGCGCTTCGGCCATGTTCGCCAAGGCGCGATTGCGGGCGGCCGCCGACACCGAGGCCAATTGACGAGCCGCCGCGCGGCTTTGTTGAGCGATGGTTAACACGGAATCACAGTTCATAGTCAGCAATACGGTTTGGATAAAACGACGGGAATGGAAAAAACGCCATTATCCTACAGGATGGCGCCGAAAGGCTTAGCGGCCCTTCGGCTCCGCTCAGGGACCGCCCTCGACTCTGCTCAGAGATCGCCCTCGGTTCCGTTCGGGGCAAGCCTCG
>NZ_LUUK01000158.1 GCF_001644025.1 Methylomonas koyamae | reverse complement strand
ACCTGCGGGGATGAACCGACAAAACCCAAACCCATTGGTCTGTTTGGTCGGCGTTCCCCGCACCTGCGGGGATGAACCGCCCGCCGGCGTCGACGATCTGCGTTTGGTCTCGCGTTCCCCGCACCTGCGGGGATGAACCGGCTCAACGTAGCAGCTATGCTCGGGAAACAACGCGTTCCCCGCACCTGCGGGGATGAACCGATCGATGCCGATACGGCGGTGGTGCCGGATTTGCGTTCCCCGCACCTGCGGGGATGAACCGTATACAGCACCCAGGGCGGGCTACGCGTCCACGCGTTCCCCGCACCTGCGGGGATGAACCGCTACCGATTGGGCATCATATCCGTTCCAGGCGGCGTTCCCCGCACCTGCGGGGATGAACCGTCGGTAATCCCGGTCGATTCATTACCGACCTAGCGTTCCCCGCACCTGCGGGGATGAACCAGGCGGGGAAGTTGTTGGATTAGACGAATACATGCGTTCCCCGCACCTGCGGGGATGAACCGCACAGTGCTAGCCAAAGCCCGCGCTGGCGATAGCGTTCCCCGCACCTGCGGGGATGAACCGTTCGGCAACCAAGACTTTGTCACCGTTGCTGAGCGTTCCCCGCACCTGCGGGGATGAACCGCTAAAATGTCCAGGTTTGCTGAAAAAGCCGATGCGTTCCCCGCACCTGCGGGGATGAACCGACGTAACCGAAGGCCGCAAACTGGCCAACCGCGCGTTCCCCGCACCTGCGGGGATGAACCGTCTTGGTCCGAAGCTGGGTATCGGTATTCGCGGCGTTCCCCGCACCTGCGGGGATGAACCGTCCCGGCATAAACCCACGCCATAATAGATACCGCGTTCCCCGCACCTGCGGGGATGAACCGCCGGTATAAATTGATATACCAGCAACGATTAAGCGTTCCCCGCACCTGCGGGGATGAACCGGTGCCTTGCTGGACATTGGATTATATTCAAAGGCGTTCCCCGCACCTGCGGGGATGAACCGAGTTAGCGGACGCCAGCAAAGCCGAGGCCCAAGCGTTCCCCGCACCTGCGGGGATGAACCGCTGATGGAAAAAAGCCGTCAGATTGGGATCTCGCGTTCCCCGCACCTGCGGGGATGAACCGTTGTTGAGCTGGAACTGAATAACGCCGACGTGGCGTTCCCCGCACCTGCGGGGATGAACCGTCCATGTCGCGGCCGGTTGGGACGATACGCGCGCGTTCCCCGCACCTGCGGGGATGAACCGCTTGACCGGTAACGGTATTAGTGCCAACCGGAGCGTTCCCCGCACCTGCGGGGATGAACCGTGGTACCAGCGTCCCAGGCCGAGGTAGCCCTGGCGTTCCCCGCACCTGCGGGGATGAACCTCCACTGCGCTAGGAGCCTGTCGGACT
>NZ_LUUK01000157.1 GCF_001644025.1 Methylomonas koyamae | reverse complement strand
ATAGCGGGCAATGGGATACGGTGCTGCATTTTCACGTTCATCACGGAGCCGAAGTAGTCAAGCCGATTGCCGATTACTGGCCCGATGACGTTGAAAATCAGGGCTACGGCATTTTAGTCCGGTATTCGATGGCTGGGGCGGAACGCTATTGCCAAGACGCCAAAGTGGCGGATACGACGGGCGATGCGGCTTTTACAGCTAAAATCGTCGACGAAGCGATACGGACGATACTCGGCGAATCCAGAAAATCGATGTTTGCTCCGGACCGAGCCTTAATGGAAATGGGCTTGGATTCCTTAGACTTGTTGGAACTGCGCAGCCGGTTAAGCAAACAATTGGGTTTGCAATTAGAGCCCATGTTTTTCTTTTCCTACGGCACGGCCAATGCGATCAAGGCTTACTTTAACGGCGATTTTGCGAAACCTACGGCAATGCGTCCATTGCTCGGTCTTACCGAATCCGTTGCAACGGAAAAGCTAACAGCACAACAGCGGCCGTTCGACGTCGCGATTGTCGGCATGGCTTGCCGCTTTCCTGGCGGCGTTCGTTCGGCCGATGGCTTTTGGCAGTATTTGCGCGCCGGTTTGCATGGTATCGGCCAAGTACCGCCGGAACGTTGGGATTACCGGTCCTACCAGCCCGATGCCAATCCGTACGGCGGTTTTATTGACGATGTCGATCGATTCGATGCCGAGTTCTTCAATGTGACGCCGCGCGAGGCGCGTTTAATAGACCCTCAACACCGTTTATTATTGGAAACGGCTTGGGAAACGTTCGAGCAGGCGGGGATTAATCCGCGGTCGGCTCAACAGACCGGGGTGTTCGTCGGTTTATCAGGGCACGATTACGAGTTGCTGGCGGCCGAAAGAAATCGGGATAGACATTACGACGTCTATCATGCCATCGGTAATTCAGCGGCGATGGCCGCTGGACGTTTGGCTTATTTTTTCGGATTTAACGGCCCTGCCGTCAGTGTCGATACCGCCTGTTCCTCGTCGTTGCTGGCGGTCCGGCAGGCTTGTGAAAGCTTGCGTCGCTCCGATTGCCGTTTGGCGTTGGCCGGCGGCGTCAACTTAATGCTGGCGCCCGATTTGACGATGGCCTTTTCCAAAAGTGGCATGCTGGCAGCCGACGGGCGTTGTAAAACCTTTGATGCTGAGGCGGATGGCTATGTGCGCAGCGAAGGTTGCGGTTTAGTGTTGTTAAAACCGTTGGCCGATGCCGTTCGCGATAGGGACCAGATTTTCGCGGTCATTAAAGGCGGCGCCGTCAACCAAGACGGCGCGAGCAACGGCATTACCGCGCCGAACGGTTTGGCGCAGGAAGCGCTGATGCGGCAAGCCTTGATTGATGCCGAGCTACCGGCTGTGGCGGTTTCGGTGTTGGAGGCGCATGGTACCGGAACGCCACTAGGCGACCCTATCGAGATAGCGTCGGTCGCGAAAATATACGGCGAGGGCCGGACGGCGGACAATCCCCTGGTGATAGGCTCCGTTAAAACCAATATTGGCCACACCGAAGCGGCGGCCGGCGTAGCCGGATTGATTAAATTGTGTTTGGCGCTGAAACATCGATTCATCCCGCCGCATCTGCATTTCAAACACCTCAATCCGCGCATTCCGTTGGCCGAAATTCCAGCTACGGTACCGTTGGAAGGCATGGATTGGCCCAAACAAGCCGACAGACCCAGAACCGCAGCGATCAGTGCGTTCGGCTTTAGCGGCACCAATGTGCACATGATTATTGCCGAGGCCGAGGAAACCGAAAGCCCGGAGGCTATAGATTTAGCCTGCGTATTGCCGTTATCGGCGCAAACGCCCGAGGCCTTGCAAGCGCTGGTTCAAGACTACAAGCAATACCTAACGGCGGGTAAGTCGCTCAATTTGTTGAACATTGCCGCGACTGCGGCAACCGGAAGACAGCATTTCGGTCAGCGATTGGCGGTTGCCGCGGCCAATAGCGAGCAGTTGCTGGAGAAATTAAATCATTGCGACCAAGCAGGCTATTCGATACGCGCTCGACCGGAAACGGCGTTTTTATTTACCGGGCAAGGCGCGCAATATTTGCAAATGGCGCGGGGACTTTATGCTAGCCGTAGCTATTTCCGGCAGGTTTTCGACGAATGTTCCGAATTGTTCGCCGCTTATCTGGATTGCTCTATCGTGGACGTATTGTTCGGTGAAGACGGTTCCGAACCCAAACTGCAACAAACGGGGCTGACTCAGCCGGCATTATTTACGCTCGAATATGCGTTGGCCAAACAATGGCAGCAATGGGGTGTCGAGCCGGACGTCATGATAGGCCACAGCATCGGCGAATATGTCGCAGCGTGCTTGGCGGGGGTGTTCGACCTGAATCAAGCCGTCATGCTGGTGGCCCAGCGCGGCCAACTGATGCAGGCATTACCGGCCAACGGCAAAATGGCGGCGGTCAATTGCCGGCAAGCGCAATTGGCGCCTTTTCTGAATGCCGGCGAAGACGTGGTGATCGCTTGCTTCAACGCCCCGGAGCGGCTGGTGGTATCCGGTTCTGCAAGCGGCGTGGACTGTTTATTGGAACGCTTAACCCAAGCCGGTTTTTCCGCAAGCGAATTAAAAGTGTCTCATGCCTTTCATTCGCCGTTGATGCTGGGGGCTTTGCCCGAATTCAGCCTGGCCTTGGCACAGGTTCAATTCAATCAACCGGCGATACGAATCATTTCCACCTTATCGGGGCAGGAGGTGAGCGATCAGATGAGTCATGCCGATTATTGGTTGCGGCAAATCGTCGAACCGGTCGATTTTACCGGGGCAATCAATGCCTTGCGCCTTACCAGTCACGAGCAAGTATTGTTGGAAGTCGGACCGAGAAGCGTATTGACGAGCTTGGCCAAGCAAGTCGCCGGCCAAACGGAAAATATCCTGTGCTTGCCGGCCTTGGATCCTGGCGTGGATGACGATCTTAGGGTGGCCGAAAATGTCGGCCGTTTTTACGAGTTAGGCTTGAACATTGATTGGCAGGCGTTTTACCGCAGTCTGCCGTATAGCAAGGTTTCGTTACCGACCTATCCGTTTCAGCGACAACGCTATTGGCTTGACGACGTTTATCAGACCAAACCGGCGGCATTAAGCGCCGCCTATTGCCATCCGTTGCTGGGCCAGGCTATTTCCTCGCCGCTGGCTGACGAATATCAAGCCAGTCTGGGTTTAAGCGACTTGGCTTGGTTGGCCGGCCATGCCATTGACGAGGAGGTCATCTTGCCGATGGCCGCTTATCTCGAAATGGCCGTCGCGGCGGCGGGTACCGGGCTGGCGTTGAAAGAGATTGTCGTCGCTAAAGCCTGCGCCGTTTCCGAAACCGCTTTGACGCTGCATACCGTCAAACAGGCCGATAACATTACCATTTACAGCCGCCAAGACGGCGATTGGCGGCAACATTTCAGCTGCTCGGTTGCCGCCGTAGAGAGCCGCGAGACCGGCGACAGGCGTTTGGATACGCTCCAAATACAAGGGCAATTGCAAACGCTATCCAAGGATGATTTTTACCGGCAACAAGCGCTACGCGGTTACCGTTTCGGCGGTTGTTTCCAAAGTTTGGAACAACTCTACCAAGGCCGGGATAGTGCGTTGGCCTATGCGTCTTGCAATCAACCGGGCGCCGGTTACCGCCTGCATCCCGTATTGCTCGACGCCGCCATTCAATGCGCCTTGATGTTGCTGCCTCGGGACGGGGTTCAGCGTTACATGCCGTTCAGTATCGAGCGCTTTGCCTTATGGGGCCAGCCCGGCTCGGCATTATGGAGCTTGGCGAAGCTCGTAAAGCGCTACGACGATGCGCTATTGGTCGATATCGACATTTACGACAGCGAAGGTTTAGCGATTGCCGCCCTCAACGGTGTGATGCTGAAACGGGTCGCCGCGCGAGCCGCTCAAGCCAGCCTAGCGATCATGGACGGGCTCTATCGAATCCAGTGGCAACACCAAGAAGCCGCAGCGGGTAAGAGCGAGGTGATTAGCACCTTGCGGCAAGAGTTTGCGCAGGGACTAAGCTTCGAGGCCGTCAAGGGCACCGGCGGCCGCTTGAATCAAGTCGCGGTGGGATATTTTCTGCAGGCCTTGGAGCAACTGGGGATGGAACCTTCACGGGTCTATGCCGACAGCGCCGACTTGATGGCGAGCTCTGGCGTTCAGCGGCGTTTTAGCCGTTTGTTCGAGCGCATGCTCGCCATTTTGCGTGAAGCCGGCTGCATCGACGTGGTCGATGGCGGATGGCGTTTTCGGCGGACTTTGCCTTCATCGGCTAGGGCGTTGGCGGAGCGGTTACGGCTGGAGTATCCGGCGCTGGCGGCGGAAGTCGATTTACTGGCCCGTTGTGGCGAACAACTGGCATCGGTTTGGCGGGGCGAACGCGATCCCTTGCCATTGATTTTTCCGGCGGATAATCCTTCGGCGATTACTGATTTTTATCGGCACTCGCCGTCGTTTGCCGTGCTGAACCAAGCCTTGGCGGTTGCCGTTGCCCAATTGGCGCGCGGCACGGCAACGACTAATGCTTGCCGCATCTTGGAAATCGGCGCGGGAACCGGGTCGGCGACTTACCATATTCTGAACGCCCTGGAAGCTGAGCGATGCCGCTATACCTTCACCGACGTCTCGCGTTATTTTACCGAGCAGGCCAAACAAGCCTTTGCCGGCCACGTGTTCGTCGATTACCGAATCTTGGATATTGCCGCCGATCCGCAAGCACAGGGTTTCGCGGCTCAGTCTTTCGACATCGTCATTGCTTCCAATGTGTTGCACGCCACGACCGATTTGCATCGCACTTTAAGTCATTGTCGGCAGTTATTAGCCGGCGGCGGACATCTAGTCTTACTGGAAGGCGTGGAAGCAACGCCTTGGATCGATGCGGTATTCGGCCTGACCGAGGGTTGGTGGGCCTTTAACGATAACCTGCGCCGGGATTATCCGTTATTGAATAGCCGGCAATGGCAACAGGCCTTGCAAGATTTGGGTTTGGAGGCCGAATGCTTGGTCGCGGATCATCAGGATGCGCCATTTAAACAAGCCTTGGTGTTGGCTTCGGCTCCGAAGCCGGTCGCGAAGACCTGGTTGGTGGCGGGCGATCAAAACGGCTTGGCCGAGCAATTAAGCCGGGTGCTGGAACAGCAGGGCATAGCTTGTTTTCGATTGGTTGAAGGCGAACAATTTAAACCGTTATCGGCGAAGCAGTTTCAAATTAACCTAGAGCAAGCCGACGATTACGGACAAGCGATAGCCGCCATCGAACGTCGCCAGCGCATTGATATCGTGGTCAACTGCTGGCCTTTGTCGTTATCGGCCGCGGAGTCGCGGTCTGGCGAACTGCTGATGGAGAACACGCGTTTTATGAGTGTCGGCGCCTTGGCCTTGATTCAAGCATTTCTGGCCGGCGAGCGCCCGCCAAGTCTTTTGTGCCACGTGACTCGGCACTCGCAAAGCATCGATCAACAAGACCAAAGCACTTGCCCGGAAGCAGCAACCCTATGGGGGATCAATAAAGTCAGCTTGTTGGAACACCCCGAATTGAACAGTGTCGTTGCCGATCTTGACGATCAGCCGGCCAGTGCCGCGTTGTTGATACAAGACTTGTTGCAAGGTGCGCTGGAATCGCAGCAGGTTTACCGGAACGGTCAACGTTTCGTGCCCAGACTGGCGGCGATCGACCAACGGAACGGCGCGGAAAGCCAGCGTACCTGGCGGGTAACCGAAGCCAATGCAGGCGCTATCGATGCCCTGCGACTCGTGGAGGTGGCCAAAACCGCGCTAGGGCCGCATCAGGTGGAAATCAAGGTTCAGCACGCCGGACTGAATTTTATCGACGTCATGGATGTGCTGGGTTTGCTGCCGTTCGAGCGCGAAGGCCTGGGCATGGAATGCGTCGGGGTGATTAGCCGTTGCGGCGCCGAGGTTGTCGATTTTAGCGTCGGACAGCGGGTGATCGCCCTGGCCGAAGGTGCGTTTACCGATGAACTGATCGTCGATGCTTTTTGCGTCGCCGCATTGCCGGACACGATTCCTTCTTTGGCGGCGGCGACCCTGCCGGTCGCTTTTGTGACCGCCAGCCACGCCTTACTCCAGGTAGCCAAACTGCAGCCCGGACAGCGGGTGCTGATTCATGCCGCGGCGGGCGGTACCGGCATGGCGGCGGTACAAGTCGCCTTGGCGGCCGGCGCCGAAGTGTATGCGACGGCCAGTGTCGCCAAATGGCCGCAAGTGCGGCAGTTGGGCGTCGAATTAGTGATGAATTCCCGCGACCTGTCGTTCGTCGAGCAAGTCAAGCAGGCAAGCGGCGGCGAAGGCGTCGACGTTGTATTCAATAGCCTGACCGGCGATTTTATTCCGGCGGGCTTGAGCTTGTTGAAAGCGGGCGGTTGCTTTTTAGAGATCGGCAAGCGCGAGCTTTTGACGGACGAACAGTTGGCGGCCTTGGCGCCGGCTGTCGATTATCGGCCGGTCGATGTCAGAGTCTTATGCCAAAGCCAGCCGCGGATAATTCAGCAATTATTGCAAACGGTTATCGCGCATATCGAACGGCAAACCTACCGGCCCTTGCCCTATACCGGCTTCGAGTGGCCGCAAATGCAACACGCTTTCCGGTTCATGCAGCAGGCCAAACATGTCGGCAAAATCGTGTTGACCAACCAAGCCAATGTCGACGATTTCGTTTGCGATGCCAACGCCAGTTATCTGATCACCGGTGGCCTGAAAGGGCTGGGTTTGTATAGTGCGCGGTGGTTGGTTGAAAAAGGCGCCAAGCGGCTGTTTTTGCTCGGGCGCTCCGTGCCTACCAAAGCCAACGAAGCCAAAATAACAGAACTGCGGGCTCGGGGTGCCGAGGTTGAAGTCTTGATTGCCGACGTCAGCGACGAGGCGGCCATGCAGGCGGTTTTTCAGCGAATCCGGCAAACCGGCAGACCGTTGAAGGGGATCGTGCATTCGGTTGGCGTGTTGAGCGATGGTGCGTTACGACAACAAAATTGGCAACGTTATCGGACGGTATTGGAGCCGAAAATAACCGGCGCATGGCTATTGCACCGCCTCAGCCAAGCGGACAATTTGGACTTTTTCCTGATGTATTCTTCGGTGGCCTCTTTGCTCGGTAGCGCCGGGCAGTCTAACCATGCCGCCGCCAATGCGTTTTTGGATGCGCTTGCCGCTTACCGGCGGGCGCGGGGCTTGGCTGGACAAAGCATCAATTGGTGCGGCTGGTCGGAAATTGGTTCCGCCGCCGAACTGAAGCTGAGCGACCGGATTCGCAAGGGCTTGGCCGACATTTCGCCGGCGCAGGGTGGGCTGATTTTAAACGAAGCCCTAAAGCGCAACGAGGTTCAACTGGCGGCCTTGCCCATTGATTGGCCGGTATTCCTGGCGGATGCACCGATGCGGGAGTTTTTTGCGGCCTTCGGTACGGCGGCTCCCGCCATTGAAACGGTGCCGGTTGCAAATTCCGGACAATTCGATGCGCAGGCGCTGCGGCGCTTGAGCGAAGCCGACCGCGGCCATAAGCTGAAACAGTTTCTTACCACGGAGTTGGCGGCGGTATTGGGGATGGACGTGGCGCAACTCAATGCCTTGAGTCAACGCCATTCCGGCTTTTTCGATCTGGGGCTGGATTCGCTAACCTCGGTGGAGTTCAAAAACAAGATCAATCAAGGCTTGGCGGTCAAATTGCCGGCGTCGGCGATTTTCGACTTTCCGACGATTCAAGCCTTGAGCGGCCATTTAATGACGCTGCTGGCAAACGACGAACGGGTTGCCGGGACAACCGAAACGGCCGGCGACGAACTGGAGGGGCTGTCCTTGGAACAAGCGGCTGAATTACTGGCGAAGGAATTAGGATAAATATGGCGAGTACCGAAGCCCCCGATTATCAGCAATTGGTCAAAAACGCTTTAGTCGAAATTCGAAGGCTAAAAGCCACTATCGCCGAATTGGAGCAAAACCGCGAACAGGACGACATTGCCGTCATTGGCGCTGCTTGCCGCTTTCCGGGCGGCGATGCGGACGCGCAAGATTTGGACGCCTTTTGGCAGGTCTTGGCCGACGGTATCGATGCCGTTAGGGAGGCACCGGAGCAGCGTTTGAGCAAAGCGCAATTTTACGATCCCAATCCCGATGCCGCCGGTAAAATCCTGAGCATTCAAGGCGGATACCTCAACGATATCGATCAATTTGCCGCCGAGTTTTTTTATATTTCGCCGCGCGAAGCCGACAGTCTCGATCCGCAGCAACGCCTGTTGTTGGAAAGCCATTGGCGGGCGTTGGAACAGGCCGGTATTCCGCCTTCTTCGTTAATGGGCAGTCAAACTGGGTTGTTCGCCGGTATCTGCGGCAACGATTATTACCATCTGCTGGCCAGCCGTGACTATCGCGAAATCGATAGTTATATGGCTTCCGGCACCGCGCATAGCACCGCCGTCGGCCGCTTGGCCTTTTATTTGGGGACGCAAGGGCCGGCGATTGCCGTCGATACCGCGTGTTCCTCGTCGTTGGTGGCGATTCACTTAGCTTGTCAGAGTCTGCGTGCCGGCGAATGCCGATTGGCCTTGGCCAGCGGCGTCAACGCCTTATTGGCGCCCGAATTCAGCATCAATTTTTCGCGAGCCGGCATGCTGTCGCCGGACGGGCGATGCAAAACCTTCGACGATGGCGCGGACGGTTATGTGCGCGGTGAAGGCTGCGGTGTCGTGGTTTTGAAAAAATTGGCCGATGCCCAGCGCGACGGCGACAAGGTCTTGGCGGTGATCAAGGGTTCGGCCACCAACCAGGACGGCCGCAGCAGCGGTTTGACCGCGCCCAACGGTAGCGCTCAGCGCCAAGTGCTGAAACAAGCCTTGCAAGCCGCCGGATTGCAAGCCGAACAAGTCGCTTATGTCGAAGCGCACGGTACCGGCACCAGCTTGGGCGATCCTATCGAGATCGAAGCCTTGCACGCCGTTTACGGCAGCCGGCGGCAAACGCCGTTGACGATCGGTTCGGTGAAAAGCAACATCGGCCATCTGGAAGGGGCGGCCGGTATTGCCGGCTTTATCAAGACCGTGTTGATGCTGCAACACCAAAAAATTCCCAAGCAATTGCATTTTCAGCAGCCGAACCGGCACGTCGATTGGCAATCCATGAATCTGACGGTCAGCCGGCAATTGGCCGATTGGCCGGTCGAGCAGGGCCAGCCGAGGATTGCCGGCGTCAGTTCCTTCGGCTTTGGTGGGAGTAACGCGCACGTTTTGGTCGCCGAAGCGCCGAAACAGGCGCACGAGGCTGCCGTTTGCCGCCATCGCCGGCAGCTATTGACGCTGTCGGCGCGGACTCCGCTCGAATTGCGCGCGCTAGCACAGGCTTATAGCGACTATTTGTCGGCCAATCCGGGCTTGGAGCTGGCCGACTTTTGTTATACGGTCAATGTGCGGCGCGATCATTTCGCCTATCGGCTGGCCTTGCCGTGCACCAATATGGCCGAAGCGGTCGACGGTTTGCGAAGCCTTAGCGAAGGCCAAGCCGGCGAGGAAAGACGCATGGCCTTGCTGTTCACCGGCCAGGGCGCGTTTAACGGCCCGCTTTTAGACGTGTTCGCCGATTTGCCGTTGTTTGCCGATGATTTCGCTGCCTGCGAAGCGGCATTTGATCGGCAAATGGGCGTTTCCTTGCGCGAATTGCTGTTTACCGAGCAGGGCGCGGCGCGGTTGGCATCGACGGAGTATGCCCAACCGGCCTTGTATTGTTTTCAAGTGGCTCTGGCTAGGACTTGGTTGGCCTTGGGCGTCGAAGCGGATTATTTGCTCGGCCATAGCGTCGGTGAATATGCAGCTGCTTGTTTGGCGGAGGTATTCAGCTTTGAAGACGGTTTGGCGCTGATCAAGCAGCGCGGTCGGCTGATGGCGGCGCTGAGCGAAGAGGGCGGCATGCTGGCGGTGTTGGCCGAGGCCGATAAAGTCGGGCTCGCCTTGCAAGAATGCGGCAGTAGCCTCTGCGTCGCCGGCTACAACGGCAAAACCAATACCGTGGTATCCGGCGCCAAACACGAACTGCACCGCTTCAGCCGTTATCTGGAGCAGCAAGGGATGGCTTATGCGGTCTTGAACGTCGATCGCGCCTTTCATTCGCCGCTGATGGCGCCGATGCTTCGGGAATTCGCGGCTAGCGCGGCCGGCATCGCGTATCGGTCGCCGACTAAAAACATTATTTCCACGCTGACCGGTCAGTTAATCGGTGCGGAAATGGCGAGTGCCGAGTATTGGCTGAAGCAGATCAGCAGCCCGGTGTTGTTTAGCCAAGCCTTGGCCGAGTTGGTCGCCAACGACGTGGATGGGATGTTGGAAGTCGGACCGCAAAACGTGCTGAGTAAATTGGTACAACGCGAATACCCGGACGGCCGGGTTAAGGCCATCAGTTCCCTCGATAGCCGGCAAGCCGACGGCGGTTTGCTGGATACGCTGGCGGCGCTTTATCGCGGCGGGTTGAAGATCGATTGGCAGGCTTATTATCAGGATTTTAAAGGCCGTCATTTGAATGTGCCGGCTTATCCTTTCAGTAGGCAGCGTTACTGGTTTAAAGCCGCGCCGAGAACGGCCGCGCAAGCGCCGGCCTTGCATCCTTTTTTGCAAAACCCATTCGAAACTGCGGATCAGCCGGAAAAGCAAGTCTTTAGCGCCGTTTTGCAAGCCAGCCATCTGGCTTTCCACCGCGACCATCGTTACCACGGCAAGCTCTTGCTCCCCGCCGCCCATTATTTGGAAATGGCGGTTGCGGCCTTGGGCGGTCTGCCTTGCCGTATAGCGCAGGTGAGTTATCCAGCGCCATTGCTATTCGACGAGGAGCAGGCGGTGAGCCTGCAATTATTACTGACGGCCGATGCCGACGGCTACGCTTGCGCTATTTATGCGCGTTGTGTGGATGATTTACCCTGGCAATGCCATTTTAGCGCCAGGATAGAGACGCTGAATCAAGCGGCTGAATCGATGTCGCCTATCCCGGTATTCAACCAAGGTTTGGATGTCGAGCGCTATTACCGGGCCATGGCCGAGCGAGGCATCGATTTCGGTCCGGCTTACCGCTTACTGGACAGCCTGTCCGCGCAAGACCAGCAGGCGCTGGGCAAGATCAAAGCCGCCCGGCGAGACAGTGCTTATTTTCTTTATCCGCCGATGCTGGATGCGTGTTTCCAAGTGGCGGGCGCTTTGCTGCCGCAGGACCAAGAAACCTATGTGCAAACGAGTCTGGTGTCGCTGACGTATTACCGGCCGATAGGCCAGGGCGATATCCATGCGCACGCACGGTTAACGGGTGTCGAAGCAGGGCAATGGCTTTTCGATATCGATGTTCTGGCCGAAGACGGCGAGACTATCGCCCGCATACAAGGTTTGGGCTTAAAGCGATTGCCGTCCAATCGGCAAGACGGGCTTTTTTATAAAACTCAATGGCAAGCCGTCGCTAACCCGAGCGACGAGATAAACCCCGAGGCAAGCGCGGCTTGGTTGGCGCAAATTGCCCAAGGCCCCGAGCAATACTGGCCGCAGCCACAAGGCATAGCCGAAAACCAAGCCGAGGTTTTGGAAGCCGAGGCCTTGAATTATGTGCTGAAAGCCTTGCAGGATTTGGCGTTTCCGTACCAAGTGGGTGAAGGTTTCGAATTGGCGCAGTGCCTGCGGCAATTAGGGGTTTTACCGCGTTATTCGAAGTTGCTGCAGCGCTGTTTAACGGTGTTAAGCCAAGCGCAATATTTGAGTCTGGAACAGGAGCAATGGCGAGTCTTGAAGCCGCTGGTCGCCGGGCCGGAACAGAGTTCGATAGCCAGCGGCATTGAATGGCAACTGCTCAGGCAATGCGGGCGGGATTTGGCCGGCGTATTAAACGGCAGCATCGATTTTCTGCCGTTGCTGTTTCCGGAAAACAGCAACATTTCCGCCGCGACTTTATATAGCCAAGCGGAAGGTTTTACGATTTTGAACCGTAGCGCGGTTCAGGCCTTGGACGGCTGGTTGGCGTTAATCCCCAAAGGCCGCAAATTAAGGGTCTTGGAAATCGGCGCCGGTACCGGCGGCACGACGCGGCATCTCTTGCCGCTGTTGGCCGGCAGGGTCGATTTCGAGTATCGCTATACCGATTTGTCGTCGGCTTTTTTTAGTTCGGCCGAAGCAAATTTCGCCGGCTATTCGCAGCTTAAGTATCAAACCTTGGACATCGCCAAAGACCCTGTCAGCCAAGGTTTTGCCGAACATGAGTTTGATTTGGTCATCGCCGCCAACGTCGTTCATGCCACTGCCGATTTGCGCCAGAGCCTGTCTCATGTCCGGCAGTTGTTAAACGATCAGGGCGTATTGCTGTTGTTGGAAGGTTTACGGCCCCGGCTGTGGGTGGATTTGATTTTCGGGTTGACCGACGGTTGGTGGGCGTTCAACGATCAACGGCGCCACGCGAATTATCCGTTATTGGATCAAGACGGCTGGCAGGGTTTATTGAGCGAAACCGGATTTGCGTCGACTGCCTTCATTACCGCGCCGTTAGACGCAACCGAACGCCTATGCCGGCAAAGCGTGATTTTGACTCAGACGGCGCGAATCCGCGGCCGCCATTGGTTGATCGTCGACGATAAGCAAGGCGCGGCGGACCGGTTGGCTGAGTATTTAATCGCGCGTGGCGATCGTTGTACCAGGCTAGAATACGGCCAAGCGTTTTCTCAACACGACGACGCTTCGTGGACTGTGGACCCATTCCAACGCCGGGATTTCGAACGCGTGCTGGAACATTGGTTTGAGCCTGAAGAAAATGGCCAATATGCGGTGCTGGTTTGTTCGGGCCTGGACGGCGTTATCGACGAAACCAGCGACAGTCGGGCGGTGGAAAAAACGCTGGCTATCGTTTGCGCCGGCACTTTGCATTTGTTGCAGGCCTTAGGGGCGGCGTCTATCGGATTACAGGCTTTCAATGTGCTGACCCAAGGTGCGCAGCCGGTTGTCGACGGCGACTGTCCGCAAGCCGCAATGGCGGCCTTGTGGGGCATGGTCAGAGTCGCCGCCAAGGAATATCCGCGGCTTCAATGCCGCTTATTCGATTTGCAAGCAGGGATGGACTTGGATTTACCGACTTGCCAACTGGTTTGCCAAACCGATGCCAAGGCCGAATTGCAAAATGCTGTGCGAGACGGGCGGCTATTCGTGCCGCGTTTAGTGTCTTGCCTTCCCGGCGGCAATCAGCCTTTGACGATACGCGAACAAGGCGTTTATCTGGTGACCGGTGCATTCGGCGGCATGGGCTTTAAGCTAACCCAATGGTTGATCGAGCAGGGCGCCAAACACTTAATCTTGTTGGCAAGAACGGCACCGTCCGCGGCAGTGAAGCAAGCGCTGGACCAAGCGGCGGCGGGGAGCGTCGAGATCCATATCCAAGCCGTCGACGTCAGCGATTACGACGCTTTGCGTCGGGCGGTCGATGTACCGGGTCGGCAAGGCTTGGCCGGTATTTTCCATAGTGCCGGCGTGTTCGCCGATTGTTTGCTGCAAGACTACGATTGGCAGGTGTTCAGCAGCGTTTTTCCGGCCAAGGTGGCGGGCGCTTGGAATTTGCATAGGCTGAGTCTGGAGCTTGAAAGCTCTCCGGATTATTTCGTGCTGTTTTCTTCTTCGGCGTCGGTATTGGCCGCCGGCGGTTTGGCCAATTATGTAGCCGCCAACGCCTTTGTCGATGCCTTGGCGGCTTACCGGCGTCGGCAAAATCTGCCGGCGCACGCTATCAATTGGGGGGTCTGGCAAGATACCGGCATGGCGGCGGCGGTCAACGATATTCGCCGCCAACAATGGCAAACGATGGGCGTCAAGCCGATGGCGACAGATACTGCATTGGCCGCGATGCGGACCGCGATCGAATCCGACGACGCCAATCTGGCGATTATCGACATCGACTTCGATCGCTATGCCGGCAATCAAGATCACGACGGTTATTTTCAAGCGCTATTGAGCCGCCGGGAACAGGGGCAGGCGCAGGCGACCAAGGCCGCTTCTAACGGCGGGGAATCTATTGTGTCTTTGTTGCGGCAAAACCCCGATAGTCAGCGGGAAGTCATGCTGGAGCATGTCAGTCGCTTACTCGGGTCGGTATTGGGGATTGCCGGCGACATCGACGCTAGGCGCGGATTTTTCGAGCTGGGCATGGATTCGTTGACGGCGATGGAACTGCGCAACCGCTTGCAACGCGAGTTCGAACCGCCGTTGGATGCGACCTTGACCTTTAAATATCCGACCTTGTCGGCGTTGGCGGATTATCTGTTGAGCTTGCTGGTGGATACTAGGCCCAAGCAGGAAGAGCCGAGCGCCGAGCCTGTTGCCGACGCAAAAAACGCGATAAACAGCGAGGAGCCGATATTATCCTTGGACGAACAATTAGCCGATATAGACCGGTTTTTGGAACACTTCTGAATCATGTCGGCAGACAAAGTACGGGGAGAGACGTGTCGGAGAATGAAGATCAATTAAAACGCGCTTCGCTGGCATTGGCAAAAATGAAACAGCGTTTGCTCGACCAGGAAGCCAAGGCGAACGAGCCGATTGCGATCGTCGGCATCGGTTGCCGCTTGCCGGGCGGCATTGATACGCCGGAAGCGTTCTGGCAGTTATTGAGCCGCGGCGAACACGGCATCGTCGACGTGCCTGGCGACCGTTGGGATATGGCTAGCCTGTACAGCGCCGAGCGCGGCGTGCCGGGGAAAATCTATACCCGCAAAGCCGGGTTTATCGAGCGGCCGGGGGATTTCGATCCCGAGTTTTTCGGTATTTCGCCGCGCGAAGCCAAAAGCATGGACCCGCAACAACGCTTGCTGCTCGAGGTTTGTTGGCAGGCATTGGAGCATGCCAACATCGTTCCCGATTCGCTACGCGATAGCGATACGGGTTTGTTTCTCGGCATAGGCCAAAACGACTATGGCCTGTTGCAGCTCTATTCCGACGATTATTCGCGTATCAATACCTACGACGGTAGCGGCAACGGATTTTGTTTCGCCGCCGGTCGGATTTCTTATGTGATGGGCTGGCAAGGCCCATGTCTTGCTATCGATACCGCGTGTTCGTCAGCCTTGGTCGCCGTGCATCTGGCTTGCCAAAGTTTGCGCAAGGCCGAATCCAGGGTGGCGGTGGCGGCCGGCGTGCAATTGATGCTGACCCCCAATGTCGCGATGTTTCTATCCAGGGTCGGGGCACTGGCCGAAGACGGGCATAGCAAAGCCTTCGATGCCGCAGCCGACGGTTATGGTCGAGGGGAAGGCTGCGGCGCGCTGGTATTGAAGCGGCTGTCCGATGCCGAGGCCGACGGCGACGACATCATCGCAGTGATCAGAGCCAGCGGCGTGAATCACGACGGCCCCGGTAGCGGCTTGACGGTGCCTAACGGGTTGGCGCAACAAAAACTGATACGGCAAGTCTTGGCGCAAGCCAAAATTAACGCCGAACAAGTGGTTTACGTCGAAGCCCACGGGACCGGCACGGTATTGGGCGATCCGATCGAAGCGGAAGCCTTGGGCACGGTCTATTGCCAAGACCGGGCGCCGGACAATCCGTTGTATATAGGCTCGGTGAAAACCAATATCGGCCATCTGGAAGCGGCGGCCGGTATTGCCAGCATGATTAAAGCCGCTTTGATGTTAAAACATCGCGAGATTCCGGCCAGTTTGGGCTTTTCCGAGCCCAATCCCCATATTCCCTGGGAAACGTTCAATCTGAAAGTCCCGACCCGGTTGACCGCTTGGCCGGATAAAGCCGAACCGGGTTTGGTCGCCGTCAGTTCATTCGGTATGAGCGGCACCAATGCACACGCCATTTTGCAAGCGCCGCCACCGAAAAAGCGGGACTGTCAAACGCCGACCGGATTGCACCTTTTGACTCTGTCGGCAAAAACCCAAGCGGCTTTGCCAGTCGTCGCAAGTCGCTATGCCGATGCGTTACAGGCATTGCCCGCCAGTCGAATTCAGGATTTTTGCTTTACCGCCAATACCTGCCGCAGCCATTTTTCCTTCCGCAAGGCGCTGGTTGCGAGCGGCGGCGAGGAGCTGATCCAACAATTGCGCGATCCGGGCTTGTTGAACGACGTCAGGCCGTGCTCGGAATGGAAAAAGCCGAAATTGGCCTTTTTATTTACCGGACAAGGTAGTCAATATCCGCGCATGGGCTTGGATTTATACCGCAGTGAAGCGGTATTCCGGGCGGCGGTGGACCAATGCGACGCCATTTTGGCGCCTCGGGTTGGTTATTCGGTCAAGGCCTTGTTGTGCGACGAAGCAGACGAACAACGGTTGAGAACCCATGCCCAGCCGGCGATTTTCGTGTTTCAGTATGCGATGCTGGCCTTGTGGCAAAGTTGGGGGGTAAAGGCCGATTTCGTGTTGGGGCATAGCATAGGGGAATACGCGGCGGCTTGCCACGCCGGGGTGTTTGCGTTGCCCGATGCCTTGAAATTGATTGCCGCGCGTAGCAGCAGTATCAACGAGCATGCCGTACCCGGCGCGATGATCGCCGTTGCCGCCGACGAAAAAACCGTTCAGCCCTGGCTTGCTCCCTTCGTCGATAGCGCCGGCATCGCGGTGGTGAATACCGCCAACAGTCTGGTCATTTCGGGTTTGAAGACGGCATTGCAAGAAATTAGCGTAGCGTTGGAGCAGGCTGGGCTTTCCGCTACCCCGTTGAATGTCGCCCACGGATTTCATTCGCCGGCGATGCAAGCGGCTTTACCGGTTTTTGCCGAGATCGCCGAGACCATTGCGTTTCGCGCGCCGGATAAGACCCTGGTATCGACGTTGACAGGCCGCATAGCGGGCGAGGAAATCGCCGGAGCGGATTATTGGGTTAAGCACATCCGCCAAGCGGTGCAATTTTATCCGGCCGTGCGGCAACTTGCCGCGCTAGGGGCGGATATTTTGCTGGAAATAGGACCAAGGCCGGTCTTATTCGGTTTGGTCAAGCAGATCGAGGCCGCCGCGGAAAAAATCTGTCTGCACGGCCAAACCGGCAAGGGCGATAGCCGGGTGGAAACTTACCGGGCGCTGGCTCGGTTATATCAAGCGGGTTTGACGCCCGATTGGCGGGCCGTCGCCGGCGGCGAAAAAATCAAATTGCCGAACTATCCCTGGCAACGCCAGTTTTATTGGCTGGCTGCGCCTACGGCTAAACAAGCGATTACCGAGGCTCAGTCGGCGTCTACGGTTTTACAGGCCTTGGCCGAAGGCCAAACCGAAAGTTTGTTGGCCGCCTTGTGGCAGGATAAAACCCCGAATGAGGACGAACGAAAATTAACCCGGCAACTTCTGCACAATCTGACCGCATTGCATCAGCAGGCGATTTCGCAAGATCGGCAGGCGCAATGCGCTTATCAAATTAGTTGGAGGCGCTACGAATTACCGCAAGCCGGGGCCGCCAAAACCTGGTTGTTGATCGCCGACCGGCAAGGGCGAGCCAAAACGCTGTTTACCGGCGGTTTTGCGGGCAAGATGCCGATGGTCTTGCTTGAATCGGGGGGCGAATATCAAAAAATAAGCGCGCAACATTATCGGCTGCCTTTCGATAGCGAGCAGGACTGGCAACGTTGTTTGGACGATATTATCTCGGCATCCTCGGCGGAACTGGCGGTGATGAATTTTCAAGCCTGCGATTTGGCCGATGGCGGGCCGGAAGCCCTCGGCGCGGTGATGACTCGGTTTATTGCCTGTTACCGGGCTTTGAAACAAGCGGATAAACTGCTACCGATTTGGTGGTTAACCGAAAACGCCCAGGTCGCCGCTGACGGCGACGCGGCAACCGGCTGGGTAAGCGCCGCCGCGTGGGGGCTCGGCCGGGTGATTGGCTTGGAACAGCCGGCACTGTTCGGCGGCTTGCTGGATATGGCTGGTAGCGGTCCGGAGCAGTTGACTAAGTTGATGGCGATCATGGCGATAGCGCCTCGCGGCGAACAAATTGCGATTCGGCCGGAAGGTTGCTACGCGGCCAGATTGACACCGAGCGCCTTACCCGCCGCCGCTGTCGTCATCGATCCGCGCGGCGATTACCTGATTACCGGCGGCTTGGGCGGCTTGGGTTTGGCTATTGCCGGCTGGTTGGTGGCGAACAAAGCCGGCCGGGTATGGCTGATTGCCCGCCGTCCGGCTGCGGGCGAGGCGCAGCAGAAGATTGAAGATTTACGGCGGCAAGGCGGCGACGTGCGTTGCGTTCAAGCCGATATTGCCGATGCCGACGCTGTCGCTGGGTTAATGACGCATATTCAGCAACACGGCGGAAGCTTGAAAGGCGTCGTACATGCGGCCGGCATCTTAAAAGACGGCCTGTTGGAAAATCTGCAAGCGGACGATTTTAAAGCGGTAGGGTCGGCTAAGGTGACGGGGGCCTGGTTGTTGCATCAAGCCACCAAAGACGCGGCATTGGATTTCTTCGTGCTGTGTTCGTCGGCGGCTTCGGTGCTGGGTTCCAGAGGGCAAGCGGCTTATGCCGCCGCCAATGCCGCGATGGACGGTTTGGCGCAATACCGCAATTGCTTGGGTTTGCCGGCCTTAACCGTCAACTGGGGCGCTTGGGCCGATGTCGGCATGGCCGCCGGCTTGGACCGGGTCGATCAACAGCGTATGCAAGCCAGCGGCGTCGTGGCGATGCCAGCGCCGTTCGCTGTGAGTTTATTGGCGAAAGCCTTGAATGCCGGCGCGAGCCAGCACGTGTTGATGGACGTCGATTGGCCGTTATTTGGCAAGGCCTTGGCCGAGGCGGCGACTAAACCTTTATGGCAGGTGACCGGCGGGCTGGTAGAAGAGGCCGAAGCTATCGCGGATAGTCCAGCAGTGCTTAATTTCGAGCAACAAATAGCCGAGTTAAGCCAGGACGAAGCTTACCAATTGGCCAAAACCCAACTCGAGCAAGCGATCAAACAAGTGCTGTATCTGGACGAAGCTAAAACCATCGATAGTTATCAAGGTTTTTTCGACATGGGGCTTGATTCGATCACCATCGTCGAGTTGAGGGTAAATTTGCAGCGTCGCCTAGGTTGCGATTTGCCGACGACGTTATTGTTTGACTATGCTAATGTGGCCGATGTCTGCGCGTATTTGTTGGAGCGCCATGCAAAACCGCTACCGAGCCCAGTCGAGGACGTTAATGTTGATCTCGGCCGGACGGCGGTGGAAAATTTATCCGAGCAGGAATTGGATCGGTTAATTAGCGAGAAATTACAAAACATCCTGGCGGATACGTAAGCCTAGTGGTGAAGGCGTCGCGGTATAGCCCAGACAAATCAAAGCCGCTCCCGACTATCATTGCAGTGGCAGGGGCTGTCAACCGGAAACGCGGGAGTATGGGTTTCCGTCCGAATAAGCTAAATAATTGAAAACCGCCACCCGTTCCGATGCAAACCAGGCCATCGATACCAATATGATTACGCCAGTGTTGAATGACGGCTTTTGGAAGTGATGAATTAGCGCAATCGACCCATAAGCGACGTCACATCTGTGTTTGATTCTGTCTGCTTCAGGATGATCAGTGCCATTTATCGCAGGTCGGTTGTCAGAAAAGTCCATTCGCAGGAAGAGTTTTATTAAATTCCCCTTTCACGTTTGTCGACAAGCGTTTAAAAGGCGTTCAAGATAAATCCAAAAGATTAATGATATTCATCTTAATGGCTAGGCGAGTCAACTCGATATCACTGGCAACGCCAAGTTTTCGCTTGATCATATAATGGCTGTTCGATACGGTTTTTGGACTGATGTTGAGTGTTTGAGCAATAGCATCTGTTGACCGAGCATCGACTAACATACGCAGAATATCGAATTCTCGTACCGTTAATTCTTGCAGCGCGATACTATCGCCGCCTAATTTTTCCAGGGCCAAGGCTTGCGCAATGTCGGCACTCAACGTAATTCGCCCTGCATAGACATCATGGATAGCCCGAATTAAAACATCCGGGGCACTGCTCTTGGTGACATAGCCCAGCGCACCCGCCCGAGTTGCCTGAACAGCAAAGCTTGGATTCTGGTGCATACTGAATACCAGGATCTTCGCATCCGGGCGTCGTTGTTTAATACGCACAATAGCCTCCAGCCCCCCTTGGCCGGGCATCGAAATATCCATAACGACTATATCTGGGTTGCAATCCTTAAAGCGTGAATAGGCTTCTGCTCCATCAGCTGCTTCAGCAACCACTTCCATTCCTGATTGCTTCTCCAATAGTGAGCGATAGCCTTCACGAACAATGGCATGATCATCGACCAGCAAAATTCTGATACTTTCCGAGCCTGTCATGTTTGTGTCTCTGAAAGGGATTGAACCGGAAGCCATATATGGACGGCAAGTCCGCTGGGGTTACCAGTATTTAATGTCAACCGTCCGCCGATTGCGGTTACTCGTTCACGTATACCGAGCAGACCAATCCCGGGGCTGTCTTCAAACGGCAGTTTATTGGCCTTACCATTATCTTCGATACTAAGTTCAATGGTTGTTATTGAATTATTCTCAGATACTGCTCGGAGTGTTACTTTCGCATTCGTAGCGGCTGAGTGTTTGGACACATTGGTCAGACATTCCTGAACAATCCGAAAAATAGTAACGGGAATAGGTTCGGGTAACCGGTCAAGGTCGTCATGAACAGCAAGGCTATAATGAATCTTGCCGCCACTGCTGGCATTCCAGCCAGCCACCAGGCTTTTTAAACTGACAGTAAGGCCCAGTTCATCAATGTCAGAAGGGCGTAAGCGCAATAATAATCCACGTATCGATTCCATCATATGATGGACAATTCGACTGATTTTTTTCCCTTCCGGAACCAGTTCCGGGCATTCATTTTCTGCGGTTTGTGAAATGGAAGCTGCGACCGCGTTGATCGCAGCTAGGCATTGACCGAACTCATCATGCAGCTCTCGGGCCAGGTAACGGCGCTCTTCTTCCTGAATATTCATCAGCTTTAAGGCTAATTTCTTACGCTCGGAAAGGAGTTGTTCCAGACTTGCCGCCAGTTGATTGATGGCCTTCCCGGTTCGCTGCCATTCATCTAACTCGAAAACGGGTAGCCGAAATGACAATTCACCCTTTTCCATTTTCTCCAAGCCTGTAACGATCACCTGTGCCGGTCGTAAAACTCGACTTATCGTAAAATAAACCAGCAAGCAAAGCGCCAAAGTGGTACTGGCAGACAGCCCCATTAAGCCACGGATATTTTGCCAGGCGCTTGCTATTCCCATCTCAGCGCTGGGTGCAACCATTACTGAACCATGAATCCGCCCCTTGAATTCCACTGGTCGCACTACCTCCAAGCCGGGATGGAAAGCCCATTGGTAAAAGCTTGCAAACCAAATAGGCCAGCTTCGTGACGTTATTTTTGCGCCATTGCAAATGTTGCGCCTGAGGCTGTCAATCGTTGATAAGTAACTGATACAAACGCCGGATGCAGTACTGGTCTCTTTCCATAAATTAAAATCAGGGAAACGTTCCGGTTGAGCAAAACCTGCATCGATATGCACCAATTGAAGCTCCAGTTGCTTATCGATTGACTCAGCCGTTACTTGTGTCTCAAGAATAGCTTGCTGATCGGCCTGATACAGCACATAGGCTGTCGTTGCAACCAGGCAAGTGCCAGCAATAAGGACAATCCGTGATAGCAGGTGAAATTTTAGATTCATGGCAAGCGCAAGCCTTCTGTTAAATGCTTTGCTGACGATTCAGCAGCGGAAAATATACATTTTTTGATCATTTTAAGATTGAATTCCAGGGCAGGAATAGAGATCGCAGGAAGGCCGGGCAAATTGCCCGGCTTTCACGGGCAAATATCAGGTTACGGACTTACACATACTCGCTACTCTACTAGCCACCAAAAAACGAATACGATGAAACAATAAATGATGGTGTTACCGATGACATTTTTTCAACAAGATACCGTGTTATTTAATTATGAACCCTAGAAACAATGCAGGATTACGTCTCCTGTTTGGTGTATTTTTATGTCTGTTCAGTGTTGGCGTATTTGCTGAAACAAGCATCGCCATATTGGATTTTGAATTAAAAGATTTAACTCTGGCACCTGGAATACCTGCTGAAATCGAAAGGACGACGGGCATAAAGGCTATGCTCGAAGGTGAATTAAAAAGAGCGGGCTATAAAATCATTGCTGTTGATTTGGATACTCAACGTGAGGCTAACGGCGGTTTTGGGTATCTTTTTGACCACAGCGACATTGCCGCAGAACTGGCGAAAAAAGCCGGAGCTGAGTATATATTGGTGGGCAGACTGCATAAACCAAGCTTCTTATTCGCTTATATTATGGGACATTTAGTCAGGGTTAGTGACGGCCAATTAATCGGTAATTACATTTCAGAGACAAAAGGCGGTGATAAAAAATTAACCTTAAAAGGCGTCGAAAGTCTTGCCGATAAAATCGACAACGATTTAGATAAAATCTATACGCCGCCGCCTCCTTCTACTAGGACAGTTGGTATCTCCAAAACCTCTGCGGGGGCAGACATGTCATCCCAGAAGCCGCAGACCCTTAACAACCACATAGAAAATGGAGATACCAGATGAGAATGTATTTGATAGCTTTAATGCTTATTTTTTTCGAAGATTCCGCATTAGCTCAGGATAAAATTGATCGCATGAGCGCCGTTACCATGGAATCGTTTATCCCGGATACGGTTAAGTGGAATGACGAGCCGATACTCCCTAATGGTGCCAAAAGCGTCATTCTAGTTGGTGACCCAAGCAAAGCGGGGGTTTTTATCGCTTTGCTGAAATTTCCATCTAATTATCCAATCCCACCACACATACACCCATTTACAGAAGTAATTACAGTCCTGCGGGGCAAACTAGGCAATGGCATGGGTAAAACATTTGACACAAAAAAGGGCGAGATGCTTAACGTAGGTTCAAGCTTTGTGTTACCCGCTGGACACACTCACTATGTTTGGACCACTGATGAGGAAACAATCGTCGAACTAATCGCTACTGGGCCATGGGATATTATTTATACGAATCCGACCGATGATCCACGCAAAAAATAAATAGCGGGAAATGGAATTATGAACTCCAGTAGGATTTTAATGACAGCTTTCGGATTTACTGCCGCCACATGTTCAAATATTTGAATGTCGCTGAGTGGCCGATCCAAGCCCGGTGGGCACGGCTTTTTGTGCCCACGCGGGTTGCAATGGTGGGCAAATTTGCCCACCCTACGTCTGCTAAAGGCACGTTACCGAACGATCAAAAATTTATAGTGCCGTCCGCAATTGGCCGATCTCAAGCATTCAAAATTTGTTAGGATTTGAATCGGAACCGATGGCGGCGTTGCGATCGAGCGGCTAGGCCGCTCGAAAGCGTCCGGATTCGAAAGGACTATCAATACTCCAAGCGCACCGAGCCCATGAAGGTGCGTGGCGTGCCCCAAAAGTTTCGGTCGGCCCGGCCGGTTTCGAAATATTCCTTGTCCAGCAGATTGTCCGCGTTGATTTGGGTGGTCAGCTTGGTTTTGCCGATGTGGGTTTCGTAGCCGATCAGCGCATTGAAGATCGCGTAACCCGGCAGCTGGAAGTTGTTTTCGTTAGAGCCTTGTCGCTGCGAGCGGGCGACGACGCCGGCGCCGAACTTCAGCCCTTTCAACGCGCCGTCCTGCAAGGTATAGGTATTCCACAGGCTGCCGCCATGCGCCGGGACGTTGGCCAATCGATGGCCTTCATCGACGCCGCCGTTGCTGACGATTTCCGAGTCTATGTAGGAATAAACCCCGATCACCTTCCAGCCCGGCAGTACTTCGCCGGTCAAATCCAATTCGTAGCCGCGATTGCGAGCCTTGCCGACCGCTTCGAAAAAAAGGGAATTGGCGATCGGCGTGGCGATGTTTTGTTTGGTGATTTCGAAATAGGCGGCGGTCAGATTGAGTTTGCCGTCCAGCCATTCCTTCTTGAAGCCGGCCTCCCATTGCTCCGAGATTTGCGGTTTGATTTTGGCTCCACCGCTGGCATAAACCCCAATGTTCGGCGCGCCGAAGCCTTGCACGTAGTTGCCGTAGACGCTGAGCGACGGGATGGGCTGCCAGAGCAAGCCGACGCGCGGCGTGACTTTATCCTCGTGATTGGTGTCCTTGAAACCCGCGCCCCAAACGCCCCAATCCTGCCAGGAGTTGGCATTGTCGTAACGCATACCGGCTAATAAATGCAGGTCGTAGGGCAATTTAATCTGATCCTGCAAATACAAACCGAACCACTCGTAACCCAAATTGCCGACATTGTCCAAGCTCGACAGCAAACCCAGATTCCCGGCATAAACCGGGTTGTAAATATCGATGTCCGGCACCGCTTGCGGCGTCGGGAAGGCGAAGGTATTTAGAAAGGAGAAATAATCCCCGCCGATCAACAAGGTATGTTCGAATGGACCTGTCTTGAACTTGCCGGTCAAATCGGCCGTGGTGTTGTAAGTACTGCTCAGATTGTCGCGGTTGCCGAAGTTCGTCCGGTGCAGCGTGCGGTTGTCGTCCGCCAACCCGGCTGGCGCGCCGGGCAGATTTTCATTATCTTCGGTGAAATCGGCGAAGAAGCGGTGGCGGAAGGTCCATTGGTCGTTGAAAGCATGGCTCCAGTCCACGCCGAACAAAATGTCGTCGCTGACCGCGCGGATATTGGGTTCGCTTAAATTGCGATTGCGCGGCAGATCGGCCGGGCGATTGCCGATACGCGGCGGGCCGCCGACGTCCGGCGCGGTGTCGTTGTGCAAATAATCGACATAGAAAGTCGCCTGGGTGCGGTCGCTGATGTCCCAATGCACGGTCGGCGCGAAGTAAACCCGCTCGCCTTCGATAAAGTCGCGAAACGAGCCTTTGTTTTCGTAGGCCAGATTGGCGCGATACTGCACCGATTTGTCGTCGGTCACCGGGCCGGTGGCGTCTATCGTGGTTCGATAAAAACGGTAGGAGCCGAATTGCTGTTGCAACGAATAATAGGGTGTCGCCAACGGCGTTTTCGGCACCATGTTGACCATGCCGCCCGGCTCGATACGGCCGTATAGTATCGAGGCCGGGCCTTTCAAGACTTCCACTCGCTCCAAGCCGGCGGTATCGCGCAGACCGCCCTGAGTCCAGCCGGTCTCCAGCCGCACGCCGTTGTAATACGGACGGAAATCGACGAAGCCGCGTACGATAAACGAGTCGGTGGTGCCGCCGTTGCCGGGGCTGGCAAACACACCGCTGACGTTTTTCAATGCATCGTCCAGACGGGTGATTTGCTGGTCGTTGATCACCGATTTCGGCACCACTTTCACCGACATCGGCAATTCCATCACCGGCGTATCGGTTTTGGTCGCGGTCGTCGCGCTGCGGGTTTGGTAGGCGGTGTTGTAAGGGTCGTTGGTATCGTATTCGGTATTACCGACCACCGTGATCGCCGGCATCGTGGTATTGGCATCGCTGCCGGTGTCGATGCGCTTGATCGCGACCGTGTCGCTCGACGTGAAGGTGTGAGTCAGACCGCTACCCGCCAATAGTCTGCTCACCGCTTGCTGAACCGTCAAGTCGCCCGACAACGCGGCACTGGTTTTACCTTTTATCGCCTCCTCGGCATAGAACACGTGAACGCCGGTCCGGCTCCGCAGGCTTTCCAGCGCCGATGCCAGCGCTTGAGCGGGAATATCGAAGCTAAAACTTTTCTCTTGCGCGGACGCGGTCAACGCGCTGCCGGCCAACGCGCAGATCATCAGGGCTTTGGATAGTGAGTGCATAATCCCTCCTTTGGTCATTTTTGCTTCACTATCCGTTAAGAGGGGATTTGCCGCCGACAACCGCCACTTTTTCGAAAAAAAATCTCGCGGTCGATAAGGATGCGGGCTGTCCGGAATGTTTGGGCAATTTAAGGTTGTATGCCCTTCGACTCCGCTCAGGGTGCGGCCCTTCGACTCTATTCAGGGAGCCGCCCAACGACTCCGGTCAGGGAACGGTCCTTCGACTCCGCTCAGGGAACCGCCCGACAGCTTTCCGCGCCAACGCGAACGGAAACTGCCGGTTGGCTTATCTATCGGACGGTGTGCGGATAAGGATGCCGCCGGCGGGGCGCGTCAAGTTATTGCTCGCGCGAGAAAACCGTCTAGCGGTCCAACACGATCGCGCCGGACGCTGCTTGCCGGATCTTGATCGGCAAGGCCGCCGCGATGACCTTCAGGGCCGCGGTCAAATCGGTGCTGGGAAAATCGCCGCTGACCTTCAGGTCGCGCAAGGCCGGATCGGCGAGTTGCAAGTCCACCGCGTGGTAGCGGCTCAATTGCTCCAAGACCTCGGTCAGCGGCGCGTTGCGAAACACCAGTAAATTCTTTTGCCAGGCCGTCACTGCGTCGGCATCGAACGCTGTCGGTGCGCCCAAACTGCCGCGCGCGTCGAAATGAATTTGGCTGCCGGCCGGCAGGCGCTCGTTCAGCGTGCTGCTGACGGTGGCGACTTCGACTTCGCCTTCCATTACGCTGACGGTGGTGCCGTCGCGGCCTTGGTAGACGTTAAAACGGGTGCCGATGTCGCGAATGCGGCCCGAGGGAGCGAGCACTTCGAAGGGCTTGGCCGGATCGTGTTTGACGTCGAATACAGCCTCGCCGCGCTCCAGGGTGACTTGCCGAGTCTGCCAAGCATAATTCACTCGTAGACGGCTATCGGTATTCAATTCGACCCGCGAACCGTCAGCCAACGCGACCGATAGGCGTTGACCCTTGCCGGTGCGGTATTCGGCCGAATTCAGCCAGTTCCAGGTTAGCGGTGGCGTGGCGACCAGCAACGCCGCCAACGCCAGGCCGCGCAAACGCCGGTTTCGCGCACGCCGGATTTGGTATTGCGCTTCGCGAAATTGGGCGCGGGCGTTCGTCAAGTTCACATCGGCGGGCTGGCCTTCGGATGGCGCGAAGTTCCGCCAAACGGCGGCGGCATGGCGATAAGCCGGAAGATGACGGGGATCGGCGTCCAGCCAAGCCTGGAAAGCGCGCTGTTCCGTGTTTGAACCGGCGCCGTCCAGGCGTTTTAACACCCAGTGGCTGGCTTGTTCGGCAATATCGGGATCGGTTGGTTTGATCATGGCGGCGGTGAAACGCGACTGAGGACTACGGTGGCGAATTGTAAAACCAGCCGCCAGTCATTCTCGCGGCTGATCCAAGCGGGCGCAGCAATGCGCCAAGGCCTTGGCGCAGTAACGTTCGACGGTGCGGCGCGGCAGATTGAAGGCCTTGGCGATATCGGCCTGGGGAATGCCGTCGATGCGGTGCAGTAAAAAGCAGGTTCGGACAATTTCCGGTAAATCCTGCAGCGCTTGTAGACTGAATTGGTAGCTTTGCTGGCTTTCGGCCACCGTTTCCGGTAACGGTAGCGGACACGCATAATTGTCGTACTCAGCGTTTTCGTGGTCGATCAATTCCAGCGACGGCCGGCGGAATTGATCGGCGCTGAGATTCGACGTGATCTTGAACAAATAGGCGCGAGGGTTGTTCACCGCCGGCAAATCGGCATGTTGCAGCAAGCGCAAAAAAGCATCCTGCACCAAGTCTTCGGCATTGTCGTAATTCCCTTTGCGCTCGGCGAACGCCAGCAATTCCTCTCGGTGGCGGCGAAACAGTTTGTCCAGCAGGTGATTGATCGTCATAGGCAAGGGTTCGCGGTCAATTCGATTTCGATGATCCGGGGTCGGCAACGTTTTTTAAGTGGTTAGCACCCGAAGGCTTAAGTCCGACATTCCGGCGACGGTTAATTCAGCATAACGCATTCGGCCGTCGAAGCGCATCTGGTTTGGATTGGTGGTTGTGCCTGTGTCAGGAAGGCGCCTCGCTGCGTATCGAGGGTGAAGCGGCGAATGGGGATATCATCTCTTGGAGAATTCGATCGGTTGAGGTTCAGTTTGAGGAGACCAAATGGTCGGGGGCGCGACGGCTTAAAGTGGCTGAGCCGGCAGAGGGTTGATTTAGATTGGAAGACGCTGTGCGGGATTGGCGTGCAAGTCGGCGCGGACGGGCAAGCCCGACCGCGCCGATTGCTCCATGTAAGCCGAGTTGCCTAATATTCGATCCGCACGGAGCCCATAAACGTTCTAGGTGCGCCATAGGTGCCCACGCCGTAAGTGTTGAGACCTTGCAGATAGGTTTTATCCAACAAATTGTCCGCGTTGATCTGCGCTGTCACCCGCGTTTGTCCGACCTTCCAGGCCTGGCTGGCCATCAGATTGAGCGTGGCGTACCCTGGCGTTTTCTGGGTTTCGTCATATCCGAGAAACCGCTGACCAACCGCTTGTACGCCCGCGCCGAGCTTCAGACCTTGCAGAATTGCCTGTTGAAACTCGTAGGTGGTCCAAAGATTGCCGCTGTTTTCCGGGGCGTTGTGCAAACGTTTGCCGACATATTGAGTATGAATCGGGTCTTCCACCGTTTGCGCGAACGGCATATAAGCATAGGCCGCTATGATCTTCCAGCCCGGCAGAATCTCGCCGCTGATGTCCAGTTCCAAACCGCGACTTTCCGCTTTCCCTATCAATTGCGATGGCGAACCGGGCGGAAAATCTTGGAAAGACAAGTTGTACTTCTTCAAATCGAAATAGGTCAGGGTAGTGATCAAGCGGCCGTCGAATAACTCGGTTTTGACCCCGGCTTCCCATTGCGCGGCGGTTTGCGGCGCCAACACTCGGCCTTGTGCGTTCAGGCCGTTGGGTGCGCCAAAGTTTTCGGTGTAACTACCGAACAGCGACAATTCCGGTATTGGCTGCCAAAGCACGCCGCCGCGCGGCGATACGCGGTCGTTGCTTTGTTTTTCGACGAACGGAGTCTGAACGCTGGGGAAAAATTGCGGGATCGCGCCGTAGTCGGCGTAAGTGTCGGTGTTGGCATTGTCGTAGCGTAGACCGCCCAGCAGATGCACGTGGTAGGGCAGTTCCACTTGGTCTTGAGCGTAAAAGCCGAACCAGGGATTGTCGTATTCGAAGGTATTAAAGGCCGTTCTTTGCGGTGGAAAGTTGGACACCGTCATGCCCGGCATTTGGTAACGGTGGATGGGCTGGTAGGCATTACTGCTCTCGAATCCCGGCATCCAGGCAAACACCGGTCCCATGGTGGCTCTGGCGTCGGTCTTCAAATAATCGCTACCGATCAGCAACGTGTGTTTGGCGAAGCCGGTTTCGAACTTGCCGGTCAACTCCAGCGAGTTGAAGTAATTGTTGTAGTAGTCTCCGCCATCGAAATTTTGTTCGAATCCCCACCGCCCAAAATTGCCGCTGGCGTCGGCTGAACCGGCCGCGGCGACATTGCGCGAAGTGACTTCCGCGAAGCTGGCGTTAAAGCGGTGGCGGAGGGTCCAGTTCTCGTTGAAAACGTGTTCGGTATTCGCCGAGAACATCACGTACTGATCTTCGCTGTAAGCCCAGGGATCGTTGAAATTGCGGCTTCTAGGCACTTTTCCCAGCAAGTTGTATGGAACCGGATTGTCCGCATTGGTTTTGATATCGCTGTATTCCAATTTAAACGTGGACGTGGTTTTGTCCGAGATGCGCCAGCGCAGCATCGGTGCCGCGAATATGCGTTCGCCGCCGCCCCATTGGGCGATGGCGTCGTTCGCTTGGTAAGCAAAATTGACGCGGTAAGCCAAGTCTTTATTGGCGGTTAACGGGCCGGTCGCATCAATGTCGGTGCGAAAATGGCCGTAAGAACCGAATTGTTGGCGAACGCTGTAGTATGGGGTATCCAACGGCTGCTTGGTGACGAAGTTGATGATGCCGCCGGGTTCGGAGCGACCGAACAGTATCGAGCCGGGACCTTTTAATACTTCGACGCGGTCGATATTGGCTAAATCGACCGTATGATGCCAGCCGTTGATAAATGGAAAACCGTCCCGATAGTAGGTGGAGCCGCCGCCGCCGTTGGAACCGCTGGAGGATGTGGAGCTAAAGCCGCGTACGTAAAACTCGCGATCGTTGCCGTCGCCGCTGACGACGCCGCTGACGTTCCTCAACGCTTGATCCAGCGTGACCACTTGTTGATCCTTCAACACTTGCTGCGGGACTACCTTGACCGACATCGGCGTGTGCATGATGGGAGTGTCGGTTTTGGTGGCCGTGGACGCGTTCGGCAGGCTGTAGGCGGGGTTGTAAGGATCGGTCGAGTCGTAAGTCGCCTGTCCGAGCACCGTCACCGCCGGCATGGTCGCGGCGCCGGACGGCAGTGGTTTTTCGGCGGCTTTTTCCAGCGTGATGCTGCCGCTGTCGGTTTGTCGGGCATTGAGGCCGCTACCGCTGAGCAAGCGTTGCAGTGCGGCGGATGGCGTGTACCGGCCATTCAAGCCATCGCTACCAAGACCGCGTACCAGTTCGGCACCGAACAGGACGCGCTGGCCGCTGATTTCGGAAAATCGTAGCAGCGCATCGGACAATGAGCCGGCGCCAATATCGAAATTCATCGTCTGTTGGCTGATGCCGCTGTCCGGGGCGGCCGTGCCGACAGCCGGCACGGCCACTAACAAACTGCCGCACAGTGCCGCGATTGCCGCAAGCAACGGCGAAAGTTCGACGCGACGCGGGTTGCCGATGTTTGAGTCCTTACGAGCATGTTTCATCTGATCTCCTGATTATCCGAATTGGAAACGCCCGCCGCGCGCTGCCGTGCGGCGAACTTGGAGATAAGACGAAACGACGGTGGGGGAGTATCTACTCGCCGGGTAAACTTTTTTGCGCGAGTCGCGGCGGACTAACGGGCGGACAGCAAAACCAGGTGGGAACCCAAGGTGCGGACGCGTACCGGCAGGCTTTGTTCGATGGCTTGCAGGGCCAGATCGGTATCGCCGATCCCGAATACGCCGGTGATCGGTAGGTTCTCGATGGCCGAATCGGTAATCAGGATTTTACCGGGCCGATAGCGCTCCAGCTCGGCCACTACCGCAGATAGCGGCTGTTCCTGAAACACGATCCGTTGTTGGCGCCAGGCGGCGATGCGTGATGGGTTGATGGCCTCGGCGCGACCTAAAACGCGGCTGTCGAATTGAATTTGCTCGGCTTCGTTCAATCGTTCCAAGGTCTTGCCGTCCGCGTTGCTGACTTTGACCGCGTGCTCGAGCACGGTGACTCTCACCCGGTCGTCGTCGCGCAGGACATCGAAAGCGGTACCCAGCGCCTGCACCGTACCGGCGCCGGCGTCGACCACGAACGGTCGCGCGGGATCGGCGGCAACCTGAAAAAACGCTTCGCCGCGATGCAGGCTGACCCGGCGTTGTTTAGCCGAAAAATCGACCGACAGCGCGCTGCCGGTGTTCAACATCACGTTGGAGCCGTCGGCCAACTGAATTTGGCGCTGGCCGCCGACCGCCGATCGGTAATCGGCCCAATAGCCGGATGCGTGTAATTGGATCGCCGCCACCGCCAACAATAGCGATGCCGCCAGCGCCAGACTCGCGCGATGGCGGCGGACTGGCGGCCCGCGCCGCAGCGCGGTCGCGCGCGACCGTTCTTGGGTGGCTGCCGGCGCCGGTGGCGCGGCCAGCCCCAGGTCGGCGGCGCTCACTGTGTCCAGTCCGAGCCAGAACGCGTTGACGTCGCGCCACGCGGCCCGGTGCTGCTCGCTGGCGGCCAGCCAAGTTTCGAATGCTCGGCGTTGCTGGTTGCTCAGCAAATCGGAGCTTAGAGTGGCTTGCCAGGCCATCGCCTCGCGTTCGGCACGCGCGGAAAAGGTTTCGGACGCGGCTTTGTTCATCGGCCGGCCACCGGCGACATCCGCCGGGAAATAATCGGGCAAGCCGAGCGGTCAGCGGCGTTACGCATCGTGACGCTCCCGCTCGGACAGTTCCAGTTCGCGCATGCGTCGGCGGCAATGTTCCAGCGCTTTGTTGATATGTTTCAACACCGTACTTTCTGCAATGTTCAATTCGCGCATGATTTGCGAGTAGGGATAATGGTGAAACTTATGCAGCACAAACACCTCCCGGCATTTGGGGGGCAATTCGGAGACCGCTTGCTGCAAATGCAGTAGTTTCTGCCGGCTGTAGACTTGGCGTTCCAGGTCGGGCGTCGCGTCGGCGTGTTCCGCCAGTTCTTCCTCGGCGGCGTGCCGCTCAGCCTCGCGCTGATGTTTACGCAAATGATCGATCGCCAAATTGCCGACCACTTTGTACAAAAAAGCTCGCGGATTGGCGATCTGGCTTTCCGATTCGAACTGCGTCAAACGAAAAAAAGCATCCTGCAAGATGTCGGCCGCGGTCTCCGGACAACGAATCCGAGGCGCCAGAAATCCCAGCAACTCGTCGCGGTGACGCTGAATCAGGTCGTTGGCAAAATCCGGTGAGAAGCGATACATCGTCCGATTGAGTGGAAGTCCTTTTTCATTAGACCACGGCCGGCGGACTGGCGACAATATCGGCCGGGGCTCGCTCGCGATGATGCCGACTAAGGCGTACGTCTATTACAACCCTGTCAAACATGGCTGGGCAGTCTCGGGTAATCGACGGTTTTATCGGCGGATGAAGCTTCGCTTATCCTCCATAGGGCCCCTTCGTCTCATTGCTCTTCTCTCAGCGAATTTTTCAGCGGAGTCTATCCCAAATGAATTCTCTTACCTATTACAGTTTAGTTAGAACTAAGAAAATCAAGCAGCGCCTAGTGGTTGTGTTTTTATTACCTCTAATTAGTTGTTCTCAGCCGTCTCAACAGGAATTGAAAATGTCTGCTTATTACGAATGGAGTGCTGTGGCCAAAGCGGACCTAGACTTTGTATATGAAACGATAAAAGCCGCTCATCCGGGTGTATTAGAGCATTCCGATGTCGCATTTCAAGCGTGGCTACACCAAGGTTACAGTAAAGCGTTGTCTTTAGCCAAACGCGCTCAGACGCAAGAACAAGCACTCGCAGCCCTACGTTTTTATACGGTAGGCTTTAAAGATGGTCATCTAGGGGTTAGTCCACAAAACTATTCCAGCAATGTCAATTGGGCAGGCTGGAATATTCAAAAGCAAGGTGAGGAGTTTGTTGTTACGTATCAAGCAAAAGAGTGGCCTATTTCAGTGCCGCCAATGGGTTCGCGAGTAATAGCTTGTGATGGGCAGTCTGTCTCTGAGTATATTAAATATAATATTTCACCTTATATAGATGAGCGATTAAATTTGCTATCAACCTGGTCAATGTTGGCGCATTTTGTCACTATAGAAACTCCTGATATGCCTTTGTGGGAGTCCAAGCGTATTAAGCATTGTACTGTTGAGTTAAAAGACAAGACGAAAAAAGAGTATTCGTTGTTGTGGAAAAAAAGTTATGAAGGCGTTCAATATGCCTTTGCAGATCGGGCGCCAAAACAAGGACTTAGAAATTTAGGTAAAGGGATCTATTGGATTAATGTATCAAATTTCCAGCTCAGTCAAGCTGAAAATATTGAGTTAGAAAGATTTCTGGATAAAATTAAAGTCTTGAGGCAGGCTAAAAAAGTTATTTTAGATACGCGGGGTAATCGAGGAGGAAGTTCCCAGGTTGGCACCAAGATTCTGCGTGCGTTACTCAAAGATAAAATACCCACTGAATCAGCGGCTCGTGCCTTTTGGCGAGTGTCTCCAGTCGCTAAGAAAACCTTAGAGGAGCATTTAGATTATTTTAGCAAGACATTTGGGAAGGCAAGTATTTTTTATCTTGATACTGTTCGACTATTAGAACAAATGAATGCGGCATTAGCTATTAAGCAGGAATGGCTTGAGCAGCTTCCAGATACGATTGACAGTAAAATTGAAGCTCGAGAAGCTTTTAACGGACAGCTTATCATTCTTACCGATTTAAACTGTGCGAGTGCCTGTCTTGATTTTGTAGATTCAGTCCGTCGCGTTCCAGGTGCCATTCACATGGGGCTTCCGACAAGCGGCGATACTTTTTATATCGATGTTGCTAAAATTCAGCTTCCTAGCAAGAACTTACAACTGTCATTACCTCTTAAAATATGGCGCGACCGGGCTAGAGGACTTAATCAAGCGTATTACCCTGATTTTTTATATGAAGGAAATATTTACGACACTCAGTCTTTTGAAAACTGGGTCATGGGTAAGCTAGAGAATATCTGACTAACTAATGTTTCCAGTGGTAACTATTAAAAGCTATTGGCCAAATATCTCAAGAGGTGCGCTGACTATGGGCCGCCGCTAGACACACCGTTCGCGATTGTTGCGTCTTGCATAGCTCGGCGCAACCTATAGGGATGTTTGGAAATGACGGCGGGCGGTTATCGGTGCAGACATTCATTAAATGTGTCCAATCGCAACAATCAAGTACGCGGTGCGTACCCTCCAGGCTTTTTGCCGATCGCGCAACGCAAATAGCCTTGCGGTTGAACCTGTTCAGCCTTAAACCAGCACCAAAATGCCCGGAGCTCGAAGAGGTTTGGGTTAAGCGTGAGCTGAAGCGCCTGACGGTCGCAGCTAAAAGCCACAATTTCCAGGCAAATAGCTGCGGCTTCGCAGCTGTACCGGTTTGGGGATTGGGCAAATCCGCTCTCGCTTAAGGCTTTTCGGTTTGCGCGAGCCGCTAAAAGCCAAGGCTGTGAGGCGAAAAGCCTTAGCTTCTAGCCGCTACCGGCTTGCGGTTAACGCGAGCAAGTATGGCTGGGCAAGGCATTCAGCGCGTAAGTTGATGACATGGACTCCTCTCCCCAACTAGAGGTGTCATTAAGTCGGAAACATTATTTTGGGCAATCTTGCCTTGCAATTGGCGAGGAGCCCATATTTGGGGTGATGCACGAACCCCAACACGACAACCTTTGAGCCGCCAGCCATATATGAAAGCGAGTCATTTCGACCAATAAAGCCATCGGCAACCAACAAAGGCCAAACCGGTCAAAATGTTGGGATTCGTTACCTTACCCCAACTTACCGAGTTAACGGGCGGTTTGACTGAAGTATGGGCGACCAAAAATTTGGGGAGCGTAGATTGGGATGACGATAGGAACCCCAACACGACAACCATTGAGCTACCAACCAAACATAAAAGCGAGACATTGAGCCAACAAAACAGCCAATGATTTGTAAAGTTCAAGTCGTTAAAAATGTTGGGGTTCGTTACCTCACCCCAACCTACGCCAGCCCAACTTACCGAGTTGTATAGCGTAAGCGGTCCTTTAACAG
>NZ_LUUK01000156.1 GCF_001644025.1 Methylomonas koyamae | reverse complement strand
AGGAAAAGTCGCCGAGCGCCGCCAAATCGCGCTCCAGCAATTCGCTGTCGCCGAGATTCAATTCAACCAAGCGGCGCAAATAGGAAATGCTTTCGATGTCGATGTGCTCGCATTTGAAACCCACTTGCCCGTCTTCGGCATGGGTGGCGCTGACGGCCATCTTGATCGCCGCGTCGTCGGACAATTCGAAACTCAAGGTATAGTCCCCCCCCAGACCGGCGGTCCAGGCTTGATCGAAGCGCAACAGACATCCGCGCAGGCTCAAATCGGCAATCTTGCAAGCCAGCGGACCGTCCGGACCGGTCAACACCGCGCCGGCATGGTAAAAAATCCGTTGAAACCGGCGTTTGTCTTCGCTTTTTTCGAATGCCATGGCGCTATTCCGGGAAAAATTTCATTTCGACATTGTCGACGACAATCACATCGCCGGCGTTTAATCTGACGATCCGGTCGCCCAGCGGCTCCCGGTTGACGGCCAAGCCGTCGTGACCCTGCAGCGCCGACACGAAATAACCGTCCTTGCGACGGGCGATGACCACCACGCCGGCGCCGTCGTGGCCTATCCGGGTCATGGCTTTTCTAAGCCGCAACACCCGGCCGATATGGATACCGTTCATCACCTGTAAATTCGCTTCGGTACTTTTAGCGGCCTCGTCCAAACGGCGATTCAAGGCTTCCACGCCCGCGTCCGGATTGGCGACCGGCGCCGTGAACACCGCTTCCTGAAACCGGCCGGTGGTCTGATAAAGAATGTAATGCTTGCCGATGTTGACGATATCGTTATTGCGCAAATTCCATTCCTTGGCGCGCTGATTGTTGACGACCAGCGGAAACTCCTCGTTCAGCTGCTTGATCACGCAGTCGTCGCCCTTGACCACCGCTACCGCATGGGCCGGCGCGACCGCCAGACTGTCGACGACCACGTCGTTGGTATCGTCGCGGCCGATATGCACGATGCCGGAATCGAATACGCCCGCCTGGATCGCCTTGTCTTTAAAATAAACGGTAAATTTCGCCATCGTCGATAGTCAATTAGTCCCTGCGCCGGTTACCTAGTATAGCCACTATCACTTCCGTTGCAGAGCAAACCGGAATTTGAAAGCGATCCGGCCCGTTATTGGAAAAAGAGATGTTTTACAACAAAATGACTCGGGATGTTTCCCGATTCCGCGACGGCACGAATAATCGCCTTTCGGTCCGCCGTCGCGTTCTGCGCTAAACTTGCCCTATCACCCAGTCAACCGCGACGACCGCCATGCCAGATCTATCCGCGCTCCCGAATCCCGAACCGTTGATTGCCCAGGACATCTATATCGCCGGCACCGACGAGGGCAGCGGCAAGTCCTTGATCATGCTGGCCGTGATGGAGATGCTGTCCGGTTTCGCCGGCCACATCGGCTTTTTCCGGCCTATCATCCAAACCAGTCCGGCCAAGGACGACATGATTCAATTCATCAGCCACCGCTACGCGCTGCCTTGTCCGCCGGAAGCGATGTACGGCTGCAATGCCGACGAGGCCCGCGAGCTGCTGGCCGCCGAACAATACGACGAACTGCTGAAATTGATTTTGGCCAAGTATCGGGCCTTGAAGGCGCGTTGCGAACACATTCTGTGCGTCGGCACCGCGCCGCGCCGCGACAACGCGGCCTTCGCCTTCGAATTCAATCTCGACGTCGCCAACAATTTGGGTTGCTTGCTGATGCCTGTCATTCAGGGCTCCCATCGTACTCAGGAGCAAATCCTGCATAGTCTGGTCAGCCTGAAACACACTTTGCACGAACACGATTGCGAGTTGCTGGCCACCGTCGTCAACGGCGCGTCGCCCGAGCTGACCGACACCTTGCGCCACACCCTCCCCCACGATCCGGAATTTCCGGTTTACATCGTTCCCGGCGATCCGGCCCTGGAGAAACCCAGCGTCGGCGACATCGCCTGGGCCATCGACGCCAAGGTATTTTCCGGCGAGAACGGCGCGATGGGCCGGGAAGTGTCGCATTACAAGGTCGCGGCGATGCTGGTACCGGACTTTCTGGATTACGTCGAAGCCGGCGATCTGATCATCACGCCCGGCGACCGCTCCGACATCGTCATGGCCAGCCTGATGGCCTACCATTCCAAAAATTACCCGCAAATCGCCGGTTTGCTGCTGACCGGCCACCAGGAGCCGGCGCCGCAAGTGCGGAAATTGATCGACGGCCTCGGCGAAACCCCATTCGCGGTACTCGGCGTCGATTCGGACACCTTCACCACCGCGATGCAAGTCAGTCAGATCGGGCCGCGCTTACATAGTCAAAACGAACGCAAAATCGCCAAGGCCCTGGGCTTGGTCGAAGCCAATATCAACATGGTCGGCTTGCGCCTGCGGCTAAGCAGCAAAGTCAGCGGCAAGATCACGCCGCTGATGTTCGAATACGATTTGTTGCAACGCGCCAAGGCCAAAAAGCAGCACATCGTGTTGCCGGAAGGTAACGAGGAACGCATTCTACGCGCCGCCGAAATCCTGCTGCTGCGCGATGTGGTCAAAATCACCCTGCTCGGCAACGAAGCGGAAATCCGCCAAAAGATCCAAAGCCTGTCGCTGAAACTGGACGGCGTCGACATCATCGATCCGATGACTTCCGAACTACGCCGGCTCTACGCCGAAACCTATTACGAAGCCCGCAAGCACAAATGCATCGTCTTCGATACCGCCTACGACTTGGTCGCCGACGTCAGCTATTTCGGTACCTTGATGGTCCACCTCGGCCACGCCGACGGCATGGTATCGGGCGCGGTGCATTCCACCCAGCACACGATCCGCCCGGCGTTCGAAATCATCAAAACCAAACCCGGCGCCTCCATCGTCTCCAGCGTGTTCTTCATGTGTCTGGAAGACCGGGTACTGGTTTACGGCGATTGCGCGGTGATCCCCAACCCCAACGCTCAACAACTGGCCGATATCGCCATCAACGCCGCCGATACCGCGCGATCCTTCAATATCGAACCGCGCGTGGCCATGCTGTCCTACTCGACCGGCGAATCCGGCAAGGGCGAGGCGGTCGATAAGGTCCGCGAAGCGGTGCGCATCGCCCAATCCTTACGCCCCGATCTGCTGTTGGAAGGACCCATGCAATACGACGCGGCGGTCGATGCCAGCGTCGCCAAAACCAAATTGCCGGACAGCCAGGTGGCCGGCAAGGCCACCGTGTTCGTGTTTCCGGACCTGAACACCGGCAACAACACCTACAAAGCCGTGCAGCGCTCGTCCGGCGCAATCGCGATCGGCCCGATTCTGCAAGGCTTAAACAAACCGGTCAACGACTTGAGCCGCGGCTGCACGGTGACCGACATCGTCAATACCGTCGTGATTACCGCGATCCAGGCCCAGCAAGCCGCGCCGGCGTGACGCTGCCGATGAATTCCGCGAGACTAACGATCTGGGCCTGGCTGCTATGGGCCGCGCCGCTAACGGCGGAAACCCGCATCGCGATTCTGAACTTCGAGCTCAAGGATATGACGCTGGCCCCCGGCCTACCGGCCGAAATCCAGCGGACCGCGTCGTTAAAACCGTTGCTGGAACGCGAATTGGCCGGCGCCGGTTATCGCATCGTCGATATACCGGACGCCGAACAACGCGGCGCCGACAGCGGCGTCGGATATTTGTTCGATCATGCCGACGCGGCCGCTCAACTCGGCTCGCGCCATGCCGCCGATTACGTGCTGGTCGGCCGCTTGCATAAACCGTCGTTTTTGTTCGTTTACTTGATGGGCCGCTTGGTGGAGGTCAAGCAGCAAAAAATCGTCGGCAACTACATCACCGAATCCAAGGGCGGCGACGCCAAATTGACCGGCAAGGCCGTCGAGGCGCTGGCCGCCAAAATCGATCAAGACCTGGAGCGCCGCTACTCGCCGCCACCGCCCGATTCGGCGCGCCGAAGCCAGCCTGACGATGACGAATTCGCGTCCGCGCCTGGCCGAAAATGAAGTGGCCGTGGGAGCGGCCTCAGCCGCGATCAGCGGCGCTTCACCGGCAAATGACTTTAAACCATCGACCGCCATCCAATCACCGCAAACCGCCAATTACTCGCGATGAAAATTCTGGTTCTAAATGCCGGCAGCTCGTCGGTTAAATACAGCGTCGTCGAAACCGACGACCATTCCGTCTCGATTTCCGGCTTGCTGGAACGCATCGGCAGCGCCGATGCCCGCCATGCCTACCGGATCGGCGCCGACAACCGGCAAATCGACGCCGCCATCGCCGACCACGGCCAGGCACTCGGCCTGTTGTTCGAAACGCTGACCGCCAGCGGGGTCGTCAATGGTCAGCCGCTGGCCGGCATCGGCCACCGCGTAGTACACGGCGGCGAGAAATTCCGCGAACCGGCACTGATCGACGCCGAAGTCACCCGGCAAATCGCCGAAACCATCCCGCTGGCACCGCTGCACAATCCGGCCAATCTGTCCGGCATCGAAGCCGCGTTGCGGCAGATGGGCGAGATTCCGCAAGTCGCGGTATTCGATACCGCCTTCCACCACACCCTGCCCGACTACGCCTTCCGTTATGCCCTGCCCGGCCAGTTGTACAGCGAACACGGCGTGCGCCGCTACGGTTTTCACGGCACCTCCCATGCTTATGTCGCCAAACAAGCCGCCAAATTGCTGGGTAAGCCGCTGGCCGACACCCACCTGATAACCCTGCACTTGGGTAACGGCGCCAGCGTCGCGGCGATCGCCGGCGGCGTCAGCGTCGATACCTCGATGGGCATGACGCCGCTGGAAGGCTTGATGATGGGCAGCCGTTGCGGCGACATCGATCCGGCCATCGCCTTTTATCTGGCCCGCACGCTGGGCATGGACCTGAATGCGATCGACCAGCTCTACAACAAAGCCAGCGGTTGCCTGGGCGTCTGCGGCGAAAACGACATGCGCGCCATCCACGCCAAGGCCGAGCAAGGCGACGACTCGGCCAAGCTGGCCTTAGCGATGTACGCCTACCGAATCAAGAAATACATCGGCGCGTACTTTGCGGTGCTGGGCCGGGTGGATGCGCTGGTCTTCACCGGCGGCATCGGCGAAAACGACGCCTGGCTGCGCCAATCTTGCTGTGCCGACCTAACCGGCTTGGGCATCGCCGTCGATCCCAAGCTCAACGCCGCGCCGGTCAAGCCGACCGCGATCCACCCGGCCGGTACGCCAGTCGCGGTGCTGGTCATCGCCACCAACGAGGAATTGGAAATCGCGTTGCAGACTGCGGACTGTCTGGCAAAGCGGGCAACGTAAAGAGCGATAGTCCGGCAGCCTTTTCGCCTGCCGCGTTCCGTCACTGGAAAGACCGTGGATTTGACTCGGGCTACCGAATACCGCCGACGCTTTGCTCCCCCGGTTCCACGCTGGAACCGCTAGCCGGATTGCGGATCGGCCGCCCCCTCCAAATCGTCCAGCGGGGAGACGACGCCTTGCCCACCCTGATGCAGCACATGGGTATAAATCATCGTGGTTTCCAAATCGTTATGCCCCAACAACGCTTGAATCGTGCGAATGTCCGTGCCGCGTTGCAGCAAATGCGTGGCGAAGCTGTGGCGGAAAGTGTGCGCGGATACCCGCTTGGCGATACCTACTTGCCGCACCGCCACCCGAATCGCCTTATTGATGAGCGACTGATCGTAATGATGCCGCCGTGTCGCAGCGGATAAAGGATCGGCCGACAACGAACGCGCCGGAAACACGTATTGCCAACCCCATTCGCGCTCGGCATTCGGGTATTTTTTCGCCAACGCATAAGGCAGATAAACCGCCCCGTAACCGTCGGCTAAATCCTGATCGTGAACCGCCTTGACCTTGTCGAGATGGTTCAGCAACAACGGTGCCAGCGAGGCGGCAAACGTCGTCACCCTGTCCTTGTCGCCCTTACCGGAACGCACGGTAATTTGCTTGTAGGCAAAATCGATGTCCTGCACCCTGAGGCGGACGGCTTCGCTAATTCTCAAACCGCTGCCGTACAACAGCTTGACCACCAGTTGCGGTAAGCCCTCCAGCCGCGCCAAGACTTGCTTCACTTCGTCCACCGACAACACGACCGGAACATGGCGATGCGTTTTGGAGCGGATCGCGTCTATACGTTTGGTCAAGGGCTTATTCAGGACATGCTTATACAAAAACACCAAGGCATTCATCGCTTGGTTTTGCGTTGCCGACGCGACCTTACGCTGAGTCGCTAAGTGAGATAAAAAAACTTCTATCTTGGCCTCGCTGTCATCGAACAAAGCCTGCCGTTCCGTCATCCGATGAAACTTGACGAACTGCTTGATCCAATCGGAATAACTACGTTCGGTATGCAAGGAATAATGTTTCAGCCGCATCACGCGACGCACATCGTCCAATAAGGCTGGCGATTTGGTGCTTGACATAAAACACCTACCTGATAGAGTCAGCGGCAACATAATACGCAGGCAAGATTGCCTGATTTCCTGGCTAATAGCAAGTTATCGAGGCAAACATGCCCACTTTTCCGGATACGCAGGCAAAAGTGCCTGAAAAGGCGGTTAATATCAACTTATACGGGCAGATTTGCCTGATAATCAATAGTTAGCGGCAAGAAAAATATGAATCAGACACTACGAACAGAATTGCTAGCTATGAGAGAGAAGGATATTTCTACTCGCGCTAGCTTGGTAGAGAGAGGTGAGCTTGATGACAAGGAGTATCACCCCGAAATGAGGTTGGTTCATGAAGAAAATAATAATAGAATAAAAGAAATAATTGAAGAGTTTGGTTGGCCACTGGAAAGCGAAGTGGGAGAAGATGGCTCTGAAGCAACTTGGTTAATTGTGCAACACGCAGTCCTAGAGCCAGAGTTTCAAGAGGAGTGTATTAACTTACTAAAGGCAGCAGTTGAAAGAAGTGAGGCCAAAGGATGGTACCTCGCCTATTTACAAGATAGAGTTTTAATATGCCAGGGTAAACTTCAAATTTATGGAACTCAGCATGAAGTGAAAGAAGGTTTAATGTATCCATTACCCACTGAAAATCCAGCGGAAGTAAATGTAAGAAGGGCTGCATTAGATCTTTGGTCACAAGAGGAACACACCGAGCATCTCCAAAAGGATTATGACAAAATTCAGTCAAACAAAGCGAGTCATGGGGGTTAGGTCAGCCGCTAACAATGCGCTTCACCCGACCAAAAACCGCGATGCGGTTTTCGTCGGGTGAGCTTGGTCGTTATAAAGCAGGGCCTGAAGATATATGGATGGGATACAACTTCTAATCAATGTAATAAATAAACTTCCACCGTATAAACTAGCGGCGCTTGTAGTAGCCTTCTCCGTTTGGATGTTTGGACTCAGATTTTTAATCAAAAAACACAGTCAACGGCTTGAATCTGAAAACAAGGAATTCACAGAAAATATTCAACTACACCTAGTGAGCGCCAAAGAGTGGCTTGTTTTCACAGTGTTTTTAATTACAGGATTCGGATTATTAGTATTTGCCGCAAATTTGTAAATTGCCTTATAACAACCACATCAACATGGAAAAAATAAAGCTACGTTCGCTATAGCTCACTCCTCTTTATTTTTCCTGTTATGTGGAGCGTTATGTGCAAAAGCATGAATAAAAGTTACGCCATCATCCATTGGGCTCAGGCCATTATTGGCATTATTTTTGGCCTGTTTGTGGCTAATGTGTCCTATGCCAATAGTATTGAAGGTAGACCAGACTTAACTCCTATTCGTGCGATATTATCGATTGTTCTTATATTGTACTCAGTCATGCAAATATGGGTTTTAATGAAAAATCAAATATCAAAAATTCAAATATTTGCGTTTCCAATTATTTACATCACATTTAGTATGTTCTGGGAATATTTAGCCAGAGGCTACACCAAGAATTGGTCACCCGCCACTCAGGCAGAAGCCACATACCAAAATGTAGTTTGTATGTTAATTTTGAGTTTTATTGTGTTTGCGGCGCTATTTACTACTTTCAAAAGGCGGGCAAATGTATAAAGCACATAACACAACGCTCAAAGGGACGCGCCGCCCGCTAGCCGTTTTGAAGTTTTGTTTTTTATCAAGGTGCGCCGGCTTCGCTCAATTCAATCAGCGGCGCGCCCCTTAGTTTGGCGTTAGACCTCACCGATCATGTCTACTGCATCATTTTCCACCGACGGATTTGTTCTCGTTTCTGGTGTATTGCCAGAGACGGAGTGCCTCGAAATTGCGGGTCGCATTACCCTTCCAGATCATCAATCGGCCGGTTCGCGTTGTCTGTTGGCGGAGCCCTGGTGCACGACCCTGGCCGATCGCATTCGTAGTTCCCCGCTTTTCGCTGGCCTCATCCCTCGCACCTCTGTCTGCGTCCAGTGCACCTACTTTGAGAAGTCGATCCAAAGAAACTGGATCGTGCCAATCCACCAGGATCTGAGCATCCCCGTCGTGGAACAGATATCCCATCCCCGCCTACACGGCTGGTCGAGAAAAGAGGGAGAATTGTTCGTCCAGTCACCGCCCGAAGTGCTTGAACAGCTTGTCGCTGTGCGCGTCCACATTGATCCTTGTGGCGCAAATGACGGCCCAGTCAGGGTCTATTGTGGCTCTCATAGCCTTGGCCGAATTGATCCAGCAGCAGCCGTTGCTGAAAAGAACAACTTCAAAGAAGTTGAGTGCACCGCTGAGGTCGGAACTGCCTTAGTCATGCGTCCATTGCTTCTGCATGCTTCCTCCAAAGCAACCGGCAGTAGCCTCCGGCGCGTTCTTCACTTTCTGTTCGGTCAGCCGATGCTCCCTTTAGGTTTGCGGTGGCGATATGCGGTCTAATCGGGTAAGGGCGAGCCGCGTAGGGTATGCACCGCATACCCTATTCAAGGTTTCCGATGAATCAAACTCCCAAGAAGGTACGCGATGCGTACCCTACATCGCTTGCAGCTCAGGCCATAAAATGCGTGCCATCTACGTTCTGTTTGCAATCGCTGCCGCCTTGAATTCGGCGATTGCGGCTACGGCAATCGAAACGGATGATCCATTGAAAGCGTTTGTGTTGGATCTATACCCCCGTGGCTCCGATTACTTCATCAACGGTAAGCACGATACCACCTTGTTTCGTTGCGTCGCCGACTTCAATGGCGACGCGCGACTTGACATCGCTTTATCGGAATTGAGCATTTGGGGAAATCGAACGGGGCCTTTTGATATTTTCACCCGAGAGCCGAACGGTCGATTCAAGTATCTTCGCACATCCGATTATGAGTCAAAGCTCAAAGCGCTCTGCCGCGAACGACTCGAATCGTGTTTCTCGAACGATTACCTGTCAACCGAGAAGTGTCAATGGAAAAATGAATTTGCAGAATAAGCACAGCCCTGCAATCAGAAAGATGTTTTATGCTGGTTCAAATCCAGCGGAGCGTTCAATGGATTTGACGGGTTACCAAATTCCAACTTTCAATCAAATCAACGAATACCGGAGTTACTATTTCTGCTCGCCGGTAACGACGTCGTTCATGGCGGGCGAATTCGACCGTTCCAAACGGCAGCGGATTTTATGGCGGGGTTTCGACCGCCTGCCGTCGAATTGTAAGGCGATATGCCGAGTTACACCGATCGAATAAGGTATGGCTTTATTCGAGGCCGGGCGGCGAATGTTAAACGGCTAGTGGAACGCGGACGTATGATCGGCTTGGTCCCCGCCTGCCGGGGATAGCTCGTCTGATAGGCCAGCCGTCGGCTGTTCTACGACCCGCATGCGCCGCACGTAAATCGACTATGCTGTCCCGATGATCGACTCTCCTTTTTTCAAAGTTCAGCCTGACGGATCGGTCGATATTGGCACGATGAACGTCAAACCAGTCACCAAACAGGACTTCCCTCGCTTGAGGCGGCCATTCGCGGTTTGGCTGTTCGTGGCGTTTGCGCTCGGCACGAACGCGGCGGCGAAGGATAGCGGTGCGACCTCGGGGAGAAAAGCTGCCCGCAATTTGCCGGATATTGATGCGACCGAACCCGATGCCGTCTATATTGAACACGAAACCAATATTTTCCATAATGCGGCTGTCGCCAATCTTTCCGCGAATATCGGCCTGGCGCCGGGTTGGGATGCGGGCCTCAGTGTGTTGAACGCGCAATTTGCCTCGACGGCTTCCCCGGCGGCATCGTTCCAGCCGGATATTTTGGTGAATTTGGAAAAACATTGGACGGCTGAAAACGTACAAGTGATCGCGGGGATGCAGAACGGCTTGGGCATTGCCGCGTCCGGCAACGCTTTCATGAATCTTGCCTATCTGGAATATCAACGCCATCTACCGGATTGGGATGTCGATATCGACACTGGTCTTTATTACGCCAACGCGGCGCTCGCCAATCACGATAGCGCGGGTTTGCATCTGAATGTCGAATTGCCGGTATCGGGAGAACTGAGGTTTGACGCCGATTATTGGTCCGGATTCAACGCCTTGGGCGGTACGACTTTCCGATTGTTGTATCCGCTGTACCGGAATTGGCGGGTCGGCTTGGGCGTGCAGTGCCCGACGCTGGACGTCGGCGATCCTGTCGTCGGCGTTTTGGGTGTTTATTGGCGATAATTCCGACCTTGGCCAACGTTGATTGGGATTCGCGCGTTTTTCCGGCTCGGTCGGTGACGGGAATGACGGCTTTAGTCGCACTGGGATCGAACGTCCGTTCCGCCGTCGAACTAAAATATCGGGCGTTCGTTACCTGACGATGCTCCGACCCAGCGGCTTTCGAGGCGACCGAAGGACTCTTTCACAGCTTTTGTTAACGTTGGTATCCATTAATCTCTACCCACCATTTCGCGATGACCGAATTTATGTACGACATTGACAGCGTACTGATAGCCGGGGTGCTATTGGTTTCCATGCTTTTGGCCATAGAAAGCGGTTATCGACTGGGCTCTCGCTCCGAGCATGTCACCGGCGAGGATTTCAAGCAACACGTCAATGCAACCTCGGCGTCGTTGCTGGGGATATTGGCGCTGTTGCTGGGATTTACATTTTCGTTGTCGTTACAGCGTTACGATAGCCGCAGCGAGGCGGTGGTCGACGAAGCTAATGCGATAGGCACGACCTACTTGCGTTCGCGGATGCTGCCGGCCGGCGTGCGGGACGAAGTCGGTAAGTTGTTGCACGAGTATGTCGATCTGCGGGTGAAGGCCGGGGAAATCGATCTGACCGCTCATCAAACCCTAAGCGAGATGGCCGCCGAAACCGGCAGGCTGCACTCGGCGTTGTGGGACTATGCGCGGCGTGCGGTGGAACTCGACCCGAGACCGGTGACCAGCGGCTTGTTCGTGCAAACCTTGAACGAATTGATCGACAATTACGGTAAACGCGACGCCGAACTTGCGCGGCATGTACCTGAGTTCGTGCTGATCCTGCTCTACATCACGTTCATCATGACCGGAGCGGTAGTCGGCTATGCCACCGGGCTCGCCGGACATCGTCCTTCGTTCGTTACCCACATTTTGGTCGGACTGATCGTAATTTTGGTATTTATCATCGTCGATTTGGACCGTCCGCGCCGCGGCTGGATTCAAGTGAGCCAGAAAAGCATGCTCGATCTGCAGACCGATATTCGCGAACTCTCCGGCGTCGGCAAGCAATAAGACAATCCAAGCCAAGGCCATCGCCGGACCCATACGCCAGATTACCGGTTTTTGGATGCTTCGTTTCCCGACTTCATCGACAAGCGTGCGGCATCAAGCCCGCCTCCAAACAGGCGTCGGAACCACGCTTGATCTCCCGAATAATTTCTAGTAGTGTTCCTGAGTCGAAAAAATGTGACCCAGGTCCGTTTGCGTTGTTCGGCGAAACCTCTAGGAAAACCTATCAACCGGGAGTTTTTATGAACCAGAATGTTTTAAGAGCAGGTGTATTGCTGTTGGCGAGTTTATCGAACGCGGTCGGTGCCGCGGTGTTGGATTTGTCGACCGACGGTTCCAATCCTACTCCGCTCAGTTTTTCCGCGGGCGACAACGTGGTCGACGTGAAATTGGACCCTAGCGCCGGCGCGGATTCGCGTTTTTTTAGGTTCGACATCGGAGCTGGCTATCGACTGACTTCTATTCAATTACAGGCTTTCACGTTTAGCCAGATTGGCGGCAACCCCACCGCTACCGGCGTGGCGTTTTTCGGTTTGAAGCAAGGTACGACGATCACGCCCAGCGTTGTCGACCCGTCCGCTGTCGATGGCTACGCGCTGCTGGGCGCTCCGGTCGGAACAACCCCGATCAACGGCGTTATTCCCACGAATGTCGGGGAAGATGTGTTTCCAAGTCTGATCGCTACCGGGGCCTTTACCGGCACCCAATTGCCCGCCACCTTAGGTGTGGGCAGCTACACGGTTTGGTTGCGCGAAAGCAGAACCATGGACACGTTTTCGTTGAACTTTAAAGTCGCCGCCGTTCCATTGCCCGGCGCCGCTTGGTCGATGGGGTCGGTGTTGCTTGGCTTGGTCGGTTGGGGAAATCGACGCTCTCCCCGCTCGAACTCGGTTGCGGCTTAATCGCGGATGGGTTTACCCGTTCGTTAACTATTCTCGAACCTCGTCCCATCGGCTATCGCGCCGATGGGTTTTCAAATATTTCCCAGCGTGCCTGAATTCGGAAAGGTTCTGGTCGTTCCTGATTGGGGTAGGCGTCCACGCCATCGAGCGAAGCCGGAGCCCGGTTGATGTGGCCAATCGCTGCTGGCCAGCCACCCGTGACGGCGTCCCGACGCGCGGTTATGGACGTCAGTGTGGCGAACGGCTTTTCAGCAAATCAATGCCTTGCCATATTAAACCGCGACCAAGCCCCGGTTTCGCGGAATAACTCGCCGCGCGGCCCCAAAAAGTCCTATCATATTAGCTATCTCTTATGTGAGACGGACTGAAAGGCGGTAGGGATTGCCGAAACTTTATTTCTCAATTGGAAATAAACAATGTATTCAGCATGGTATTGTAAATTAATGCCTGAGAGTTATAGTGAAGCCGTCTTCACTAACTCTGCGACTGAATTCAGTCCGGGATGTAAATATGAATGCTTCAAACAGCTTCTATAAAGATATTACCACCGGTTTATTGTTTATTATCGGTATGCTCGGTTTTCTGTCGGGCCAATTCGTAATCTCTACATTGATGTTCGGCGCGGCTTCAATTTTCAGCAATCTAACCTAAGTGATGCTGTACGGCCGTTATGGTTTCAGTTACACAACTCAAGGCGCTGGCGGTGAAAGTCCATGTCTTTCATCATCGGGTTGGGCGCCAATTCGCGTAAGGAGTATCACATGAAAATTCGAAAGGGCCGCGCAACGGTTAAAGTGAATGGGCTGGATTTTTTTAGGGCGTTGAGTATCTGGCGAATACCGACGCGACATAAATTAAACGCGGCGATGCTGGTTTTGTTTGGCTTATTGCACATCGCCGATGGCGTGATTACTTATCTCGGCTTGAGCTTTACCGATGTCGACGAGGTCAATCCCATTTTAAATTACTTCGCCGGCTTGGTGGGTTTAGGACTGGCCATTACATCGCTGAAAGTGGCGATACTTCTGGTGATTGCTTTTATCTTCTTCGACCGTCACTCGATCAAAGGGCGTTGGGGTACAGCCACCTTGGTTTGGGCCGATGCCTTTTACAGTTGGGTGGTGACCAATAATTTTACATTGGTCATGGGTGCCTGATTCCTTCTAACGCACCCGTTTGAAAAGCGTGGGCTCGGTTCTTTAGGCTCACGCGGTGTTGATGTAAACCCCGTATTTCTATCGTCCGTTGCCTCGAATCCCGTTTCCCGCTCTGACGGGAGGGGTTCCGGATTTGAAATCCCGCTTTTATTCCGATTCGTTAGCCACGACAAGGCAGCCCTAAACCGTTCAATGTTGGACGCGGCAACCTCTTGCTCCTATACTGCGACCGCTTAACCGCCTGTCCAATTGACGGCCATTACGAAAAATTCCACATGAAAATTCCGTTCCTGACCTTGCTTGGCCGATTTTGCGCGGCCCTGTTTATTGCCGGCTTGACCGGATGCGCCTATGTCACCGAAGGCAGCAAACTGCGGCCGATCACGCCACAGGCTAACGCGATGAGGCCGATGATAGAACATACGGTCGGCGACTTCGCGTTTACGATGGATGGCGGTGGTCTGGTGACTGACCATCTGGCTGGCGTGTTGATCAACCAGAACGTGCTGAATGCCTGGGTGGACAAAGCGTATATCCGCGATCACGAAGCGGTGGCGCCGGGCGAGTTTACCGGCAGAGCCGATTATCAATTGACCTTGTCCGGCAGCCAGCATGGCGAGTCTAGTATCGCTATGCAAATCGTCAGCGGACTGACGTTGTTTATAATCCCTTATACGGTTACCCAACATTACGATATTCGCTTTACGTTGATCGATGCGAAATCCGGTAAGTCATACGCCGCAAAGGTCGAAGAAGCGAATAAGGTGTACATGGAATTGTTTTTGTGGCTGGCATTGCCGTTTGCCGCGCACAACGAGCAGACCCTATTCGAGCGGATAGCCGATCATCTTTACGATCAGCTTTACCGGCAAGGCGCGTTTCAAACGACCAGAGCCCCGGGCGGCTTACCGTGAGGGGATTCGATTCCTGAACACCGTTAGGTCAATGCGAGCGCTATCCTCTCGCCCAAGCCTCGTCGGATTTGAATCCACGTTGGCGTGAAAGTCCACGCTCGGACTGGACTTTATCGTTTAGCCATCCATTAATACTAAAGCCACTATGCATATTTGGGTTGACGCGGACGCCTGTCCGAAGCCGGTCAAGGATATCTTATTTAGAGCAGCCGAGCGTTGCCGATTAGGGACGACCTTGGTGGCCAACCAACCGATACCGGTTCCACCGTCGCGCTACATCAAAATGCTGCGCGTCAGCAGCGGCTTCGACGTGGCGGATAACGAAATCGTCAAACGGCTGAAACCTGGCGATCTGGTGATAACCGCCGATATTCCATTGGCTGCCGAAGTCATCGCCAAGGGCGGTCACGCCATCGATCCGCGCGGCGAGCGCTATTCCAACGAAAACATCGGCGAAAGACTGCAAATCCGCTCGATGATGGACAGTCTGCGCGCCAGCGGTATCGACACCGGCAGTCCAGCGCCCTTGCATCCGCGAGATATTCAAGCATTCGCCAATCAATTGGACCGTTTTTTGGCGACCTTAAGCCGCGCCTGAAGGCGGTAATCATCCGCCACGCCGTTCGGCGAGGTGTTGTCGCGATCACCAGCAAGCCCCTTAGAGTTTCCGTGTCTAAGCGCTCCAACGTACCGACGTCGCGTATCGGACGCGCTAGTCTGTCGTTGGCTTTATGCCAAATCGTGTTGATCGCTGCCGGTATTCGGGCTGAATTGCCGTCGAATTGCCGGGAAGGCATTAACATTTCGATGTTCCTGAGTTAGCTTCAACACCAAGGACAGAAAATGGAAAAAAAGACTTCGTTGACCATTGTAAAAGCGGGATTCTGCTTATCGCTGCTTTCGCCGTTGCCGGCGTCAGCGACAAACGTCTACATCGACGTATCGAGCGGAACGCCGGTCATATCCAGCAACGATATTTGGTTTGCGCCGCTAGGTGGCGGCACGTCGGTGACGCAAATCATACCGGGCGGCTGGGCAATATCGTTTAGCATGGGAGGGGTATGGAACGGCTTTGGTGGTCCAAACAGGGGATTGGAACTGACGGATCTTTATACCGGGAAGTTAGTCGACAGTTTTGGCGTCGATTCGGTATCTTGGTCGGGTTTCCTGGATTACACCACGGTTTATTCTCAGTTATACATCCAGGACAGTGCCGGCGACGTCACAGGACGGACCCCCAGGATCAACAACGCTCCGGTTTCCTCCGCAGTGGAAATTCCCGGGGAATTTCAACTGGCGATGTCGAACATGCACACCGCCTACACCACGTTTGATGTTTATCTGAAAGGTTTCACCGTCAACGCATCGCCGATACCGCTACCGGCGGCTGCATGGTTGTTCGGTTCGGCGGTTTTCGGATTCGTTGGTTTGTCGCGCGGTCGCGTGAAACGCTCCGCCGGGTAGTCGGCGAATAACCGCACTTTGACAAATCGCTCGGTAGCCTCGCGACGAACGCACCATCGTTGATGTTCATTCGCGGTTTTACGTTAATTTTGCCGGCATATTGGCGCGACCTCTTGGCGTCGCCGCCGAGAGATTGTCCAAGCCGAGCCGATTGGCGAACGGTATAGGTTAACGGCGTTAGGCCTTGTCCGGAGAGGTTGTTTCGATCCCGTTCCATGCGTTGAAGCGGGATCGAGCGCCGCGCGGGATTTATTTCTTGGTCATGAAAAAGTAGATGGACTGACATTTCAAGACCATTTTCGCGCCGTCTTTCTCGACGGCGGTGCAGGTTTCCATTTTAGAGCGGCCCGGTGCGGCTTGTTTGTTGAGTTTGCCGTTTTCCACCGAATAATTCAGTATCGCCTTCAACTGGTCGATTCGGGCATGAGAGTCGGAGTCCTGGGTAATGCCTTCCAGGGTGCCGTCGTTTTTGAACGTCCAGGTGGTGTTCAGGCCGCGGGCGCCGCTGCCGTCGGCGTTCAAGGATTCCTTATCGATCTGCCAGTTGCCGAGCAACTCGGCTTGGGTCAATGGCTGTTCCGCCGCGCCGGCACCGAAAGAAAGAGTCAACAGCGCCAGCGCCGCCAGTTTGCGATAGGACATGATAAATTCCTTGAATTGCTTGTGGGAAAGGCTGCGATTGTAGCACGCTGGGTGCCGCTCGCTCAGTTGGAATGCCGCCGAAGCGTCGGTGGCGGGTCGCAATCGGCGAACAGCGCGCCGAGCGTCTCGGCCAGCGCATCCGCCGGACCGGCGCCAATGAAAATCAAACGGCCGCGTCTATCGTCGTTGGCGCGGGGCGGTAGCGGCGTTGCCGGGTAAAGCCGACCGGAAGCGGCCTGGATCGCGACCGGCCCATTGAAATCGGGCGGATAAACGACGCCCTTGATTCTCGGCAGCGCCGGACCGAGTTGGACGATGAGTCGCTGTAATGCGCTTTGCAATCGCGGCCAGTCGGGCGTTTGTTCGAAGTACAACGATACGCTTTGGAATGCATGTTCGATCGGATCGGCATTTGCGGGTAGGCGCCGAAACAGAGGCAACGGCGCATTCAGCAAGTCGCCGGTATCAAGTTGTGCCAATGTCCTGGTCAGGATCGGCGTGGCCGGTGCCAGGGTTTGCAGGTACGCTTCGAGACTACGGAGCTGCGCCGGCTCGGCCAGATCGGCATGGGTCAGCAGCAAGGTGTCGGCCCAGACCGCCTGGGCTTTGGCTTCGGCATGGCGTTGCAAATGCTCGACGGCCGATGGAATCGCCAAGGTCGCGATCACCTGCCGGAGCCGGTAGCGTTTGCTCAGCCACGGTTCGCGCAACAAGGTGTCCAGAATCGGCTCAGGGCTGGCGATGCCGCTGGTTTCGATGATGACTCGCGCGAAAGGCTTGACCGTCGAACCGTCCCAGGCCATGCGCAAATTTTTCAAAGTTGGCGCCAACGCACCCTTGATCTGGCAGCACAAACAGCCGCCGGACAGTACCGTCATTGGGATGCTTTGGTTTTCCAACAAATCCTGATCTACCGGCGTACCGCCGAATTCGTTGATGATCACCGCCGTTTTGATGCCGTCCGCCAGCAGCCGGTTCAGCAAGGTGGTTTTGCCGCTACCGAGAAAGCCGGTGAGGATCAGGACCGGGATGGGTTGGGGCATATTGGCTGGCATGATCGCGGAAGACGAAAGTCAAAGAGGAATCGGTGGAGTACAAACCTAGGTTTGTACTCCGGCTAACGCTAAGAGCTACCCCACGGTAACTAGATGGCAACCGCCCTCAAACCGCATCCAACGCTTGCTCCAAATCTTCGACCAGATCGTCGATGTGCTCGATACCGATCGACAACCGCAGCATCTCCTCGCTGACTCCGGCCTTGGCCAGTTCTTCCGGATTCAACTGGCGATGAGTGGTGGACGCCGGGTGAGTGGCCAGCGATTTGGCGTCGCCGATGTTCACCAGCCGGGTGAACAATTTGAAGGCATCCAATACCCGCGCACCGGCCTCGCGGCCGCCTTGTTTCAGGCCAAAGCTCAAAATGCCCGAGGCCCGGCCGCCCATGTATTTTTGCACCAAGGCGTGGTCGGGATGTTCCGGCAGGCCGGCGTAATTGACCCAGGCTACTTTCGGATGGTCTTGCAGCAGTTTGGCGATTTCCCAGGCATTCTCGCAGATGCGGTCCATCCGCAACGGCAGCGTTTCGATGCCTTGCAATACCAAGAACGCATTCATCGGCGCGATCGACGCGCCCATGTTGCGTAACGGCACCACCCTGGCTCGGCCGATGTAGGCCGCGGCGCCCAGCGCTTCGGTGTAGACCACGCCGTGATAGCTGACATCCGGCTCGTTCAGACGCTTGAAGCGGGCCTTGTGTTCGGCCCACGGAAATTGGCCGGAATCGACGATGATGCCAGCCACCGAGTTGCCGTGGCCGCCCATGTATTTGGTCAAGGAATGCACGACGATGTCGGCGCCGTGCTCGATCGGCCGGCACAAATACGGCGACGGCACGGTGTTGTCGACGATCAGCGGGATGCCGTGGGCATGCGCCACCTCGGCCAAGGCCGCGAAATCGGTAACGTTGCCCAGCGGGTTGCCGATGGATTCGCAAAAAATCGCCTTGGTGCGGCTATCGATCAACGGCGCGAAACTGCCAGGCTGGCGCGGATCGGCGAAGCGCACTTCAATGCCCAGTTGCGGAAAGGTATGGGCGAACAAATTGTAGGTACCGCCGTACAAGGTCGAGGCCGAGACGATGTTATCGCCGGCTTCGGCGATGGTTTGGATGGCATAAGTGGTGGCCGCCTGGCCGGAAGCCAGCGCCAGCGCCGCCAAGCCGCCCTCCATCGCCGCCACCCGCTGTTCCAACACGTCCTGGGTCGGATTCATGATGCGGGTGTAGATATTACCTTGCACTTTCAGGTCGAACAAATCCGCGCCGTGCTGGGCGCTATCGAAGGCATAGGCGACGGTTTGGTAAATTGGCACGGCGACCGCCTTGGTGGTGGGGTCCGGCGCGTAACCGGCATGGACGGCCTGGGTCTCGATTCTCATACACACTCCTGTTGTTTATTATGGTTTGCTAATCCTCGTCGAGGAAGGCGGGATTATACAAGCCAGGAAGCGCACAGCTAGTTCAAATTACCTTTGCTCTTAACAAGTAAGCGGAGTTGGTTATTAATGGGAATGGACAATCCTCCGGAGAGGAAACCTATCCGACGAATACGGAACGTTCGAAAACCTTGTATGTTATGTGAGAACGATCCAGAAAGGTTTTGAAGAAAGGCAGGTGGTTAACCCCTCCTGTTTCGGGAGGGGGTAATGTGCGAGCTAAAGTTTGATAATCAATATCTAACGTTGTTTAGGTAGGCGGGTCTTACTCAGTGGCGCGGGCGTAGTAGATCGAGGAGGCGCTTCGTCATCGTTATTTTTATTAGGTGAGCTTTCCCCCATTTTTCGACCGAAGATATAGCCTGCAATTGTACCCAATAGCGTGCCAAGAGCTTCCTTGCCAATTCTGTCGCCAGTACCCAATATTATAATGGTTAAAAGGATGAAGGCCATACTCATAACTTCTACTACCGATCTATCTTGAATCATCCGCAATGCTATGGCCTCCGGGAAGAAACGCAAACTAATAAATAATACGGTTAGCGCGGCGATCATGCCCCAAATACTGTATACCAAGCTTTGGTCCAATGCATTTTGTGATGTTTGTTTTTCGGCGAGCGCTTTATCCAAATTAGCTAGTTTCTCATCATTTGCCTTAATTTGGGTTTGCCGATTGGATATTTCCGATTCTACTCGTTGAAGTAAAATGGCAAGATAATCTGATTTTTGTTTTTTTAGCTCGTTAAAAGGTTTGGAATAGAAGTCTTTGGATAAGTTTTTTAGCTCGTCTTCTATGGCGAGAAAAGTACTGTTTTGAATGTCTGATCGGCTTAAATTGTTTGGTGAATTGTTTAGAAAGTCCGATGTTTTGCTTAACGGGGCGCTTTCTTCTCTCGATAACCTGGAGTATGGCCGTTGAGTTGACATTATAATCTGCGTGTCTATTTGATTTTGATTATAGTTATTCGACTCGTTCAGGTTCTGATATAAGCTTTGATCGCAATCTGAAAGTTTAATGAATATATCGCCGGCATCCCAGAATGCTTGTTGAAAATCTCTGAAAGCTCCGAAAGAATCATTTTGCTGACGTAGATGAGAATTTGGAGGGGAAGCTTTTAAGGCCTGAAATCGACCGTTTAGCGTTTTTATCAAGCGTTCGCCTGCTTCGGAATCGTAGATTTGACTATCGACACACTTCTTTGCGGACTCGACTTTTGCTTTCAAGGATTGTAAAAGTATAACTTCTTTCCCTAATTGAGCATTGCTCTCCGAAATGGAGCTATATTGCCTCTCAGCTGCAAATCTTGACTCAACTCGGTTCGCTTCTTCTCCGGCAAAACAAGGGTATGTCGAAAATGTAAAGACTGTAATTAAACATATAGTATTTTGAATAAGTCTTAAATTCATTGTTTTATTTTTAGTTTTAATATTTAGACTTTCATTGCCTGAAAATAATGAGTTGGAACGGTATTTTTTCAAAAACTATGGCGATGAATTGGAATTCCGCCGAGATGCCGTTTTTTTACTTGGTTCTCGTTCGATTCGTGGTTTTACTGGTCGTTCTGTATTTTCTGACAACGAACAATCCTTGGGTTTAGGCTCGACGTAGGGAATTTTGACCGACAGATCCTTGCCGTCCACCGGATAATCGCTTTCCAAGTACTTACCGCAACTGACGTGCTTGGGCGAATAATTATCCACGTAGATTTGTTGAGTGTTGTTGGCCGGATAGAATTCGCCGCTCGGGCAGCGCGCCGACTGGGTGGGGCCGATAGCGATCAGGGTGCCTTTCTTCAGGGTACATTTGGCGACCCATTTGAGTTCATTCCAAGCGGGGCAGATCGCATTCTTGGCGCGGTAGTCCTGGTCCGTGCCGGACGGGCGTTCCGCGGTCCACCAAGGGCCGAGCCGGTTACTGCCGCCGTAGGCGTTCAAGCCGCCGTCAGGGCCATTCCACATCCGGTAAACTTCGACGTCGTCGGTGATGCGGAGCAGTTTGCCCGACGCTATCCCGCCTTTTTCCGGTTCGGCAACCGCGCTGGCGAGAACGTCGTTATCGCAGCTTTCGGCGCAGTCCTCGACTAACTCGACCTTGCCGGCCATCGCCGCCGGCAGAAAAATCGGCTTTTGCTGACATTCGCAGCCGGCCGCCAATAACACTAACGCCAACAAGCCGATTTTCGCGCCGGCGCCGATGCCGGCCGCGATGCCGCCGACTACGGGATTGGCGGCGCGAGGATTTTTCATGAGTCGAGGAAATTGTTCGGTCATCGCAAGTTGTCCTGGATTTGGCTGAAGTTAACGGAGAAGGAAGCGCTTATTTATCCGCGTCGGCGGCGGGCGGTTTGCGGCCGGAGCCGCGAATCGCAAACAGTTTGGAGATCGCGTCGAACCAAAACGGCGCGCCCAAGGTCCCGGTCATCGCTGTGATTAGCCAGCCTAGCCAGGGAGCTTTTTGGTCGTCCAAGCGTTGGATCGCGCAAGGTGTGCCCTGGCTGTCGTATTTGACGTTCCAACCGATCGGTAACGACAGTTGCCGAAAATGATCGAGGTCGCGGCGCAAGGCTTCGATACTTTGCCGCAGTTTGACTTGCGCTTCGCTGTCGGCGCCGTCCGGATTCAGCGGCCCGGCCGCATTGTCCGCCCGCTGGGCCGTTTCGACCAACGCCGAGACCATGGCCGGATTCGAGCGTAAATAGTGGGCAATGTGCAGTGTATCGACATTCAGGACGGCGGCCAATAAAAAGCCGACCGCGAACATCACCGCCTGACTGCGGCGTTTGTACCAACCGCCGACTCTGTCCATCACCAGCGAAAAATGTTGCTCGACCTTGGTCTTGAAAGCCACGAGATCGCCGCCGGCGGTTTCCAGCATCGGCCCGAACAAGGTTTGCAGATGCGGACTCAGTTCGGCCAGGCTGGCGGCAATCCGTTCCGGGGTGCGCTCGCCCTTGGCCAAAAATTGCACGAAGACCTCGGCGAAGCAGGCCGGCTCGATGTAGGACGGTTTGGAGCCGGGCTGCGACAAGGTATCGATCAAGGGATGGGCGAACAGCTTTTGGGTCAATGCCGGCAAGCCGGGCACCGCCGCCAAATCGGCGGTATCGTTCAGCACCTCGTGGATTTTGCGATCCACTTGTCCCAGCCAGCGCCGCCAGCGGCCGCTACCTTCCAGTTCGCCCATCAACAACGCGACACCCTCGAACAACACCTTGCCGCGCATTTCCAGCAATTGGGCGACCACTTCGTTGACGCTGCTCACCAAGCCGGCGAACATCGCGAATACCAAACATAAGCCGATTAAAATGTCGATCATGCGCTTTACGCCCCCCTAATTGAAAGGGTGTCGGAATGCCCCTCTCCCCGCGAAAGAGAGGTCGGGGCGCCGGGGAAATGCAAGGTAACGCATTGTTTTTACCCCCTCCCCCTGCCCAGTCCCGCGAGGATAGGGTTCTGTTTTGACTTTTACGACAGCCTGTTGACGCTTCAATGACGAATTTAGCCGCCGAACACGATCGGCTGACCTTCGGTCCTCGCGGCATCGCGAGTATAAGCCACGCCGTCCACCTTTAGACCGCGCTGGTCCAGCAATGTGATGGTACCGCCTTTGTTGGACAATTGCGCGCCCTTGCCGCTCAGCATCACTGTCAAGGCGCGGCCGGGCTCGATTTTGCCGGCAATCGCTTCGGCCTTGTCTTGCTGATCCAGAATTTTCCAGCCGGCCAGATCCAGCGTATGCCCGGACGAGTTCAACAACGTCACGAATTCCTGGCCGGGATCGGCGCCGGGCGGATTGACCATCGCCGCGACGATGCGGGCCAAATGATAGGGCGAATCCGGCGCGACCACCGGCCAGGGATCGACGCTGCCGGTATCGGGAATCGGTACTTCGGGCACCGACGGCGCGTCGCCGATCGGATCGGCGGTCTGGTCGTCGGTATGCCAAACCTGGTTTTGAAATTTGATGAACAGCCCGACCGCGCCGCCGGAGCCTGAGAAATCAAAGATCAAGCCACCATCGTGGAAAGTGCCGTTGCTCTCGCCGGCGCCACCCTGATTCATGTGGATCAAATGTACCCCGTTGCCGGGTTCGAAATGGAAATACTGGTCCGGTTTGCCGGACTCGGGCCCCCATTTTTCGCCGAAGGCGTAAACCACCGCGCCCGGATCGGCGATTGCCCGCTGCGCCAAGTCTTCGACGAATTCGAACAAATCGTTGTTGGGGCCGGGCGCCAGATGGGGGATGGGCTTCATGTCTTGGCCGCGAAACAGATTGCCGCGGATGTAATCGATCGCCGCGCCGTCGGCGACGCCGTCCGCCAGATTGCTCCAACCGTTCGGCAGTTCGCGGGCCCGGTCCAGCACCGGATGCTTCAGATCGTGCACGATCAAGTATTCGACCAAGCGTTGCGCGACCGGACCTCGGCTGGAACGCACATTGATCGCGATGCGGTATTTGACGCCGCCGACGCTGACCAGCAGTTCCGAGTGCGGATCATCGTCGCTATCGCGTTGGTAGTCGATGGCCTTGGCTTTTAATACGCCGTAATTCTTCATTGTCATCTCTCCTGGAGCATGCCGGCTATGTTTGGGGGCTCGCGTGGGTTCTATTCGCCGTCCAACGGCCCAAGGGTTGCGCCGGTATTCTCGGCCAAGTTCCGCCATGGGGCAACGGGGATTTCGTACTAGTACAAATGTACTGGGCTCGCCGAGATTCGCGGCGAAGCGGGCATACGATCGCGCCGAGCGCCCCAGCTGGACAAACCAAACGCGGAACATTTTTCCCGCCCGACCCGGCTCTTCAGCGCGATGCCATAAATCAGTGCCGACCGGCATCGTTAAGGTTGGCTCGGAGGCAATGTCGGGCGGCCTGAGGCGAGCGCTTCCAACCCGGCAACCCGCTCGAAAGCGAGTACCACGAAAACGATATTTCGTAAGCTAAACGAAATATCGTCTCCAAATTCCCCGGCATTTGCCGCGCTTGGGCTTGAGCGCCAGGTGTTGATTCGTGCAAATTTGATTTATATCAATCCTTTGTGAGGTTCTAAGCGGTTGACTTCCCAATTGGCACGCTATTTGACTGAAGTATGCCGTCAGCCGCCGAGCGGCTTCCTGTAACTTGGCTCAATCAGGGTTTTATCTATGAATATCGACTCCGTAGGGACCAGTACCGTCCCCATGTCCAGCCGTCAATCGGCCGCGATTTTGCGGTCGAATCTGTTTGCCGAGCGCCGGACTCGGCCGGAAGCAACACAGGTGTTCGCCCCCGACATCCCAATCGCTTGGAACGACCGCGCCGGTACCGAGTCGGTGGCCAATGCGGAGCAGGCTGGCGGCGAACGAAATTGCGCATTGCATGGCGATTGTTTGCATTTGCATCAAGTCAACGCCGAAGTCGCCGAACTGAAACGGGCGCTAGCCATCAGCCAGCAGGAATTGGCCGCCGCGCGGCTGACCATTGCCGAATTGACCAAAACCGAAGCGAATTTAAGCCGGCAATTGCAGCAAATCGCCGAAAGTTGCGAGCAAGCCTTGCATCTAGCCCACCATGACGAATTGACCGGTTTGGCTAATCGCAGCCTGCTGCTGGACCGCTTGCAACAAGCCTTGGCGCAGGCCGATCGCCAGCAAAAACCGGTGGCCGTCTTGTTCATCGATCTGGACGATTTCAAGACCATCAACGATAGCTTTGGTCACGATGCCGGCGACCGTTTGTTGCGCGAAGTGGGCCGGCGTTTGTCGGCCGATATTCGTTGCGGCGACACCGCCTGCCGCTACGGCGGCGACGAGTTTTTGTTGCTGTTGACCGACATCGACGGCGAAGCCGGCGTCAATGCGGTGATCGAAAAAATTCACGCATGCCTGGCTGCCCCGTATCAATTGGCCGGTCGGGAAATCTCGGTCAGCGCCAGCATAGGCGCGGCGCTGTATCGTCGGGACGGCCTGAACGGCACCGAATTGTTGAAACAAGCCGACCGGGCGATGTACCGGGCCAAACGGCGGCGGGGTTTAGGCGATTCAGTGTGTTAGTCGGAATGACTTTCCCGTTTCGGCAAGCCGCCGAAACGGGAATGCGTCGCTAGCCGGGGCGGCAATGTACTCCGGCCCCGGCTTTACTTGAACGCCTTAGCGCGCAGCTATCCAGCCGCCAACCGCCGCCGGCCGGTCAACCAGCCCAGCAGCATCGTGCCGAACAACCAAGCCGAAGCCGGCACGGGGACCGGATTGATCGGCCCGGAGTCTTCGGGACGGCTGATCATCGTCCGGGCGGACGCGGTGGCCCCAAAGGATCCGCTCACCAAATGCTCGCCGTCGCCGGAAATCACGAAGACAAAGCTACCGTTTCGAGTTTGCGGTACCGCATCGTAGCTGTTGGTGGACACCAGAACCGCCTTGTTGGCGCCCGCACCGTCGCTACCGTAATAGTTGGCATAAATATTGGTCGTGGCGTTCGCCCAATTGTAAATATCGCCTTCGCCGCCGCCGCTGACCGAGTGTTGCCAGTCCAGCGTCAGTATGGCCAGACCGTTACCGCTCAATTCGAAACTACCGCTGTTGCCGGCGGTCGCAAAGCCATTGGTGTAGTTACCGGTCGTGCTTTGCGAATGACTGTCCAGCGAGTCGGCATTGCGGGTGGCGCGGCTTTGCGAAAGCGTGGTGGCCGTGTCGGTAGTCAATGCGCTGCCGAAATCCGCCGCCGTAACACTTTGGTTCGGATAATCGTTGCTGGGTGGATTGGTCCACACGAAGGCCCAGGAGTTGGCGACGCCGCTTTGGGCGGTCCAGCGAAACGCCGGCGCGTTAGTGCCGTTCGATAAGTCGATAAGTTGGATGTTGAAACTGCTCCAGTCTATCGTCGAACTGGCGACGACCGATGCATTGGCGCTAGGCAGGCTCCCGACCGCGCACAATGCGTATAGCGCCGCGACGGCGGGGATAGATAAACATTTCATAATGATATTCCTTGAATAACGAATGGGGTTAAGCAACGGCCGAACGGCCGATCCGCGATGGGATCGTCAGCGCCGACCGGCGACGATAAAAGAGTCGGTTGGACAAGGCCGCCGGATCGCACGTCGATGCGTGGGTGATCCGGCCTTCGGGGCACGCGCGCTAACATGAAGCCGATAGCGATTTGCGCTTCAGGCCGCCCCATGCGGCAACGACCGTACCGCCGAACAGCCAGAACGCCGAAGGAATCGGCACCGTACTGACCGTGCTGGTATTGACATCGGCCATGACGCCAAAATTGCCGATGACCACATTGACGCCATCGCCGGTGACGGCAAAGCGAAACCTGCCGCTTTGGCTATCAGAACCCTGAGAGAGACTGATGGATGCGCTCTTACTACCGCCGCCGTTGGCGCCGTTTTGGTCGGTATAATTGCCGGACAGATTGACGCTGGCATAGCCGTATGCCGACAAATGGTCGGTGAGCTCGGCGCCGCTGACCGCCAATGTCCAATCCAGCGTGATCAGCGCAACGCCTTTGCCGCGCATCTCGAAGCTACCTTGGTTGTTGGCCTGGGTCGCCGCGAAATTGTTGCCGAGCGCATCGCTTTGGGCCTGGGCTTGCACGATCTCGTCGCCGCGTTCGGCGTGGCTGCCGGAGTGTGTGCTGTTACTCGCGGAGCTTAGCTGAGTCGTGAAATCCTCGACGCTTTGGTTGTCGGAGTTGCCCTCCACCAGATCCGTGTAAGCACTGCTATTCACACTGCCAAACGGCGAAATCCAACTAAATTGCGGCGTATCGAATCCGCCGGACAAGTCGATAATTTCCACGTCTAACGGGTTCCAATGAACGGTGGCGGTGGCGACGACCGTCGCGCCGGCGGTTTGCGGGCCTACGCTTAGTGCAAGCAGGCCGAGAGTCAGTAAGGGCTTGAAACTAAAAAATGTCATACGATGGTTCCTGAGGGTAATGTTGGGGGTATGAGGCGCTTGTTCCGCGCGATTTAACGCGCATTCGGACTTAAGCGTTGCCGGCGCGAAATGCCCATTAGACCCAGCATGGCCGAGGAAAACAGCCACGCGGCGGCTGGCACGGGTACCGGGCTGGTCGGCGTCGTCAGTGACGGGTTGAGGGAGAAATGGCCGATGACACGGGTGTCGCCGTCTAAATTAAAAAATATTCGCGAGTACAGGGAGTCGCCGAATTTTAAATCGGCGTCGATACTCAACAAGCCGTTATCCGGATTTACGCCGATAACCGGATCAATCAGTTCGAAGAACGCTCCGCTTGCTGGACCGGCATCGTTGCCGATATACCAACTCTCGGTTTCGCCGCGATGCTCCAACGTCAAGCCCCGCATCCACAGCACGCCGGAAGGCGAGTTGAAATCGCTATGCAGGCGTAGCGAGCCGCCGAGCGCAATCTTGCCGACCCCGGTGGTCGGGTCGAAATCGGTTGGGTGATAGCCGTCAGCCCAGCCGGGGTCCAGGCCCTCGTCCAGCGAATCGACCGCCATGGCCCAACCGCCGGCCGGTTGCGCCGCCGGAACTTGCTGTGCGGGATCCAGCACCCGCCATTCGGCAAGAGCCGCCGCAGTCGCGGTACCGTTGGCAATCGCGGCATTGGTGGCCAACCACCAGGGTTGCAATTTGGCAGGCACGCTGTTGTCGACAAACAACTGCGGATAAGCCCAACGCCGCCCGGCGATGTCGGCGGTGGGTATCCGCTGACCGCCGTAGAGCTCCTGATAGTTCATGTTTTTATAGCTTTCCAGCGGTTTCAGCGTCGCCCAGGTTGCTTGATCGTAACTGAGATAGGCTGTGCCGCCGATGGAGCCCTCCAGCGCCACGGCGTTGGCCGACGCGGCGATTGCCGCCAAGCCGCAGAGAGAAAGTTGCCGGACCCTGCTCGACGGTCCGATACGTGAAGTATGCATTGTCATCATGTTTGCTCGAGTAAAGACGTTTTTAGGAAAAGTCGTGAATCGCTAACGGGTATTGCCATCAGCTTATTAACCCGGCCCTATTGATCACAGGTATTCCGTTCGGGCTGAGCGCGTCTCAGCCCCCGCTGGCGTGGCCTGAGACAGGCTCGCGGCGAACGGTATTTAAGAACCGGGTTAATAATTCAATAGGCATTAACCATGCCGTTAGGAATAGATTCTGAAATTTTTAGTTCGCCATTTGTTAGCAACTGATTTGATTAGGCAATTTTTCTATTTAGACCGATGGGTCTCGACGAGTATCTAGGCGTGATTGCTGTCTAGCGGAGACAAAGTGCGGCATTTCACGTTTGATGCGGGATATGCCGTATTTTGGGCGATTCCCGAAGGTGCGCAGGTATTCGCCGGAGACAATGACGATCATCGGAGAGACTCGCGGGGCGGTTGCGGCGCTTGAACGCCCCTAGCATTTAAGGTTTAGCGCCAGGTTTTACCGATTAGTGCTTTAGCGAAGTAGAGCGCGATAACTCGAACAATCAGCGCAATCCCCCTGCCCGCGAGGCAGTCGCTCGCATAGGCTAGGCACTGCCGGCATTCAACCGGCGCACAGGGCTTTGCAGGAAAATCGAAAGATCAACAGCACGATCCAAATCAGCGCTAGGCTTGGCGGGAGAATGTTCAACGGCAACGCGCCGGCCCAATGGGTCCAGTGCAAATCGGCTTGGCGGTTGGGCCGGCTCGCGCCTATCAACGGAATGGAAGCGCCCGCGACCGCGTTGATTCGCCCGGTCAATTTGGCCCGTTCTTCCGCCAACGAACGGACGACCGATTCGGCCGCTTTCGCCGAGAAGAACACGATAACGCTCGAAACCAGTCCGAACAGCGGCATCGCCCAGAGCAGGAACTCGAAATCTCGCCGCGCGTGTGCGCTTTGGGCCGTGACCAGCACCGCGTGCGTCGCCAAGCAAAAAGTCTGGGACATATAAAACCACGACAGCCGATTCGATATCCATTGATGCTCCGCGGCGATAATCTGCTCGACATATTGAGCGACCGCGCATAGATCGGCTATTTCGGTTCGATCGGCGTTGTTGGGGTCGGTTGGCGTCATGAGGTTAGTCCTGAGTTTGGTTGGTTATGGTGGAATCCATTGGCTATATTGGTATCGGAACGCTTACGCTACGGCTAAAGCCCCTCCAACACCGGTGTTTTTCAACTCAGTCCTTTCCCGATTGTTTCGGAAGGCAGGTGAGCTTGCTTCGGCCAAAATCGTTTAGTGTGCCGCTCGCCTTCTTCGGGTATTCGGGTAGTTCCTTTGATCGCGGTGCCGATAATCTGTAAAGTGGATGCGTAATTCCTAAAGTTATTAGAATCATGGACTACGACTTATCCCGCCTCTCTACCCGCACTTTCGAGCAACTGATTCAATCCTTGGCGCATTCGGTCGTCGGCCCCGGTATTGTTATTTTCGGCGACGGGCCGGACGGCGGACGCGAGGCCACATTCGAAGGAAAGATAGCCTTTCCCAATAACGCCGAGTGTTGGCACGGTTATGGCGTTGTTCAGGCAAAATTCAAGCAGCGCCCGGAAGGTAGTGGAAAGGACGGCGATTGGGCGTTACAAGAACTCAAAGACGAACTCAAAAAATTCACCTCGGCTGAGAGCAAGCTTAAGAAACCCGAATATTACATTTTTGCCACCAACGTGGTACTGACACCGGTTGCCGAAGTCGGCGGCAAGGACAGGTTAACTCGTTATCTGGAGAGCCATAAAGTAGAGTTAGGGCTTAAGGACTTTCGCATTTGGGATTACGACCAATTGCGGGTCATGTTGGATAGCTGCGCCGATGTGCGCACGGCTTACGCGGCCTGGATCACCGCAGGCGACGTGTTGGCGGAATTGATAAAGATGATGCAGCCGCAACGTCACGATTTTCGTGAGGTCATGACTGGTTACCTGCAAAAAGAGCTGTGCGCTGATCAATATGTCAATCTCAATCAAGCCGGGCACCAGCCGAAAGATCGCATTCCACTGGCGCAAGTCTTTGTCGATTTGCCGATTAAAGGTGAAGGTGAGCCATTCAATGTCGTAGCCAGTCTCTTGGAACATGGGGCGCAGAACTTTAGCCCGAAAGCCACGCTAAACGAATCGCAGCGCTATCAAAGTCACGGAAGACCTCGTAGAGACCGCTTGGTATTCATAGGCGGCCCCGGCCAAGGCAAGACGACCCTCAGTCAGTTTTTATGCCAACTATATCGGGTTGCGCTGTTGGGGCTAGAAGAACAACACCTGATTTCCCCCGAAGCCAAAACCGCATCCAGGCTGATCATCGAGCAAATTGCCCATGAAAGTTTGGAACTACCCTGTATGCCGAGGTTTCCGGTTCGGATCGTGCTGAACCGTTTTGCCGCCGATTTGGCCGCCGGCAAAACGGCGTCTTTGTTCGACTATTTGATACGGCGTATTTCACAACTGTCGGAAAGAACCCTGTCGTCCGACGATTTGCGCGGCTGGCTCAAGACTTATCCGTGGCTGATCGTCCTGGACGGGTTGGACGAAGTGCCGGTATCGTCGAATCGCGAGCAGGTCATTAACGCGGTGCAGAATTTTCTGATCGATGCCCGAGCTTGTAATGCCGACTTGCTATTAGTCGCCACCACCCGGCCCCAAGGATATAACAACGATTTTTCTCCGGCTTATTACCGTCACTTCGAGTTTTTACCGTTGGATGTGCCTCGGGCACTGCATTACGCCGACCGCTTGTTGGAACAGCGCTGGGGCGGCGACCCCGACAAAATCGACACATTAACGCAACGCTTGCAGCGCGCCGGAGAGGAAGAAGCCACCGCCCGGCTGATGCGTAGCCCGTTACAAGTCACCATCATGGCCATGCTGGTGGAAAATGTTGGCCAACCGCCGCGCGAACGTTGGCGCTTGTTCAACGACTACTATGACGTGATCTACAAACGCGAGCAACAGCGCGACATCCCGGCCGCCGAGCTTTTGAATTCCTATAAAGCCGATATTGATGCAATTCACCAGCGCGTGGGATTGCGCTTGCAAGCCATATCCGAACAGTCCGGCGGAACCGATGCCTTGTTACCGCAGACCGAATTCGCGGAGCTGATAAATCAGCGGCTGGCGAGCGAAGGCCATTCCAGTGTAGATGGTGAACGCTTGCAAGCGGACATCGTCAACGCCTCGATCGATCGCTTGGTGTTTCTAGTGGCCCCGCAGGCGGATAAAGTGGGCTTCGAGATACGTTCACTACAGGAATTTATGGCGGCACAATGCTTGATGAACGGTAGCGATCAAGACGTCAGCCAACGCTTGCGCGCCATCGCGCCTGCGGCGCATTGGCGTAACGTGTTTCTATTTGCTGCCGGCCGGTGTTTTCACGAGCGGCAACATTTACGCGATACCTTGTATACCTTGTGTTGCGAGCTGAACGAGGGGGATGGAGTTGATGACGGTGAGTTGGAAAAAGCCACCCTCGCTGGATCGAGATTGGCATTGGAAATACTCGAAGACGGCGCATTAGCAAAGGCACCCGGCCAACTGAGGCTATTTGCCAAACTCGCGTTGCGTTTATTGGAATTGCCTCCTTGTGAGGCTCAAGTCCGTTTGGCAAACCAATATGTTGCTTCGTTAGAAGAATGTTTTAAATCTGCGATAGAAGAACGGATGGCAACTAGCGGACTCGAGCGCCATTTAGCTGCGTGGCGCGTGTTATTACATTTGGACTGTCAAAATATAATTTGGGCCAATGAGTTGGCGAGAAACAACTGGCCCAGCAATGCCGAAGAATCAATTCAAATTATTAAATCTTTATCGGGAGTCAATAAGGGTAACTGGTTGGCGGATAAGTATTCAATGGCTATTTTGAATGCTTCGCCGCTACAAACACACTACGGAAATGAAAAAGGTTGGGCAAGAGATTGTAGTGGCTTGATCCTTCACTCAAAGGAATGGATAGGTTTTTATGAGAAATTAGAAAAAATTGACGAAACAAAAATTCGTATTGAAGGGGTTGATGATGGTCGTTTCGAGATGTATTTTATCCCAATTATTGATAGTAAAGTCAGCGACCTGGATGAATCAATAAACAAAGTAGAAGCCAATAAGCAATGGAAGTGGCTAATACAGGCCTGGAGATTTTCATTGGGCTTAAGCTGCTCAAAATCACACTTAGCGGAGTTGCTTCAAGAGTTTTTTGGCTGGACATTAAACGAGCAGAAGTCAATTGGAAAAATGCAGAACATGTTTGCATGGCCTATTTCGGCTTGTATTTTAGCTGTTCATGCAACTGAGGAAAAAGCACAATTGATTGCAGCTATAAAAAAAGGAAATTTAGGCGACAAAGAAGATTGGCTGTTGGCGCAAGTTCGTTGGGAGAATGCCGGAATAACCAAAGATGACCTGAAGTTTATTCCAGAAAGAAACCTTCCTTTCGACAGCCAAATTGCCAAAATTGGCTATCCTTTCGACTTGTATGGAGCAACTATAACGCATCAGAACTCTAATTTTTTCACGATGCAACAGCTATATAATATTTGGAAGTCTTTGGAACCATCTAAGGCAAAAACTAATATGGCTGGCAATGTATTGTTCGCGTTATCTGTAATGGGAGGTAAAAATGAAGTAATGAAAGACATTAATATTAATGATATTTTTGAGTTAATTAATAATCACAACAGTAAATACTTTTCCTGGCACGTGCTTGGATCATTTCCAGAAACAGCCTGGTCTTTTGAGAGATTATATTCAGTTCTAGAGGCTTTAGAAAAAGATTCGTTCATTTTTTATCGCGAATACAAAACTGATAATAACTTTGTAGACAAGCTGGAACCTTTGCTGATTGCAAGCCCCAATAATGGCTGCTTGACAAGATTATTATCCATCGCCTGCTTAGTTGGACATAAAGCTAGTGTTGAGATTAAAGCCTTTCCAGGCAACTTTATTGATGAAAGATATCAATATTCTGCCTTGATTTTACGAATGTCACAGGCTGATTGGGATAAAAACGAAGCCATTCGATTAGCAGAAGCTATAATAAAACTAGCCAAATATCAAGACGAAGCAGTCGATTCCGCGTTAAAGGTTATTGCAGCACAAAATTTAACCGGTGGAGCGGTTGAACTGTTTTTGTATCGGATTTTCGAAGGTGTGCCAGCCAGTCAATGGGAACTCCGCCGCGATGTCCTGCAAGCAATGCTGGATCAACAGCGGCATCGGCAGGCGAATGTTGCCGTTCTCCCGGTTTGACCGATAGTGTTTAGCACCATGCCCACTTGCTGGATCATAGCCGGCCCGAATGGGGCAGGAAAAACCACCTTCGCCTTGAACTTCTTACCGGCCTTGGCGGGATGCCGGCGTTTCATCAATGCCGATTTGATTGCCGCGGGCTTATCACCACTGGCACCGGAACAGCACTTGCTGGAAGCCAGCCGCTTGTTTTTACAGGAAATCGAACGGAGTATTAGTGCCCATGAAAATTTCGCTTTGGAAACGACGCTGGCGGGCCGGAGTTATCTGAAACTGATACACCGATTACGGGTACAAGGCTGGCGAATCGAATTGATTTATCTGGCCTTGCCCAGCGCCGAAATGTCCAGATTGCGCGTTGCGGAGCGGGTCCGCCACGGCGGTCATGACATTCCATCCGAAGACATCGTTCGCCGCTTTCCGCGCAGTCTTTATAACTTGCTTTACGAATTCGCGCCGATTGTGGATTCCACCTCGTGTTATATGAATATCAGCGGCATTCCCGAGTTGGTGTTCGAGCAAAGCGGGCATCAGCCTGTAAGAATTCATCATTTGGAATACTATAGCCACCTACTAACCCAGGCCAGTCATGCAAAACCCTGAGAAACTAGCGCCGACACCGGACGCCTTCGCGATATTGGAATGCCTGCGCCAGACGGCGGAGCAGACGTTGGAGCGCAAACGGCGCTTGGGCCATTATGCGGTGGTTTGGCAGGATGGGAGGCCTGTGATGATCGGGGATGACGCCCCTAAAACCGAAGCGGATAGCGACCCGAGTTTGTAGCATAGCCGCCGAATTCCTTTAGTATCCCGTTCATTTACCTCACCAATCGCAACGCCGAATTGATCGGGCAAACGTTCCCACGTGTCGCGTGCTACCCTAGAACTTGGCCGTTTTACGGCCTGATCCCTACGGCAGCGCGGTCGCTTGACGTTTCCACGCTGCGCTTGGGAATGAGGGAACCTTGGCAAAAGCGCGCGGCGCCACCCCGCGGCTTGCCGAGGCAATCAAACCTCGGAGTACAAACCTAGGTTTGCACTCCCGGTTGTGCCCGCTCAGGCAACTTGGCAGGACGCCAGTGCTTCCAACATTTCTTGCCTAGGGAGGTTGCGGCCGATGAACACCAGCCGCGAGGCGCGGGTTTCGCCGGCCGGCCAGGGATTGCCGAAGCTTTCGGTCAGCAGCATGTGTACACCTTGATAGATGACTTTCTTGTCGCAGCCGGCGATGTGCAATATGCCTTTGTAGCGCAGCAGGTCGTTACCGTGGTCGCGGACCATGATGTCGAGAAAGGCCAGAATCCGCGCGGCGTCCAGCGCGCGGTCGGTTTCGAACACGAAGGACGTGATGTCGTCGTCGTGTTCGTGGCTGAGGTCTTCCAAGAAATCCGGCTCGATATTCAGGATGTCGTCCAGTTTAAAGCCGTCGATGTCCAGAATATCGCTCAACTCGGTTTCGCCGAAATGTACGCGCTTGATCGGCGCCCTGGGATTCATCGCCCGTAGCCGGCTTTCCAGGTCGGCGGCGATTTCGGCTTCGACCAAGTCGGTTTTGGACAGCAAGATTCGGTCGGCGAAACCGACTTGTTCCTGGGCTTCGTGGTGTTCCGCCAATTGTTGATGGGCGTGCGCGGCATCGACAACGGTGACGATGGCGTCCAACTTGTAGTTTTCGGCGATATCCTGATCGATGAAAAAGGTTTGGGCCACCGGCGCCGGATCGGCCAGGCCGGTGGTTTCGATGACGACCCGTTCGAAATGCAGTTCGCCGCTTTCCCGCCGCTCGGACAACTCGCCGAGAATGCGTACCAGGTCGCCGCGCACCGTGCAGCAAATGCAACCGTTGTTCATCGTGACGATCTGTTCGTCGGCTTGCACCAGCAGTTCGTTGTCAATGCCGGCCTCGCCGAATTCGTTTTCGATGACCGCGATGCGCCGGCCGTGGTGTTCGGTGAGGATGCGGTTGAGCAACGTGGTTTTGCCGGCGCCGAGGAAACCGGTCAGGATCGTGACCGGGGCCGGGTAATTGAGTTTGCGGTTCATTGTATCTCCAGTGGATGGATCAAAACGGAGTCGTGAGCTGTTCGGGCGCGTCATCCGGTAGCCGGCCAAAAATCCATTGTTAGCGCCTAGGTCCGCCGGATTTTTCAAGCGTCATCGGCGCTCCGCAGGGTTTAGCGCCGGGTCGGCCGGCACTGCCTGAGCGTGCAGTGCTTTTTTGCGGCCTTGGCATCGGCCTTGGTGATGATGCCGTTGCCGTCAAGGTCGCGAATGTCGTTGGCAGTGTCGGGGCGTGGTGTCTTCTTGACGGCGACCAGGATCAACGCGACGTCGATACGATCGATGTCGCCGTCCAAATCCACGTCGCCGAGCGCCGGCACCGAGAAGGTGACTTCGTCGTAGGCGGTGCCCGCGCCGTCGCCGAGTGCCAATTTAAACGAGTAATTGCCGGCTTGCGTGGGCGTGAAGTTTGGCGTCGCGGTATCGGCGCCGCTGAGCGCGACGCTTGGGCCTTGCGATTGTTGCCAGCGGAAGCTCAAGGCCTCGGGGCCGGGGTCGGGGTCACTGCTGGCGGCGCCGCTCAGCGCCACGCCGGCGCCGAGACGTACTAGCCGATCGGCGCCGGCGTCAGCCTTGGGGAGTTCCGGAACGGTGATGCCGACTTCGTCGTAGGCACTGAGTTGGCCGTCGTCTACCGCCAGCCGAAATGCATAAGTTCCGGCTTGGAGCGGCGTGAAGCTGGGTGTGGGGCTGTCGGCATTGCTTAGCGCCACCGGCGTGCCGGCGGTTTGCAGCCATTGATAGCTTAGAGCGGCCGGTCCGGGTTCCGGATCGTCGCTGGCGCTGCCATCCAACGTAACCAAACTATTCAGGCCGGCGATCCGGTCGCTGCCGGCGTTAGCGACCGGCGATACCGGCGCCGGCAGCGAGGCGCTGATCGAGACTCCGACTTCGTCGCTGGCGTCGGCGGCGCCGTCGGTGACGGTCAGCCGGAAGCGGTAGTCGCCGGCCTGGGTTGCGGTAAAACTGGGCGTGGCGCTGCCGGCGTCGCTTAAGGTCACCGGCGCGCCCGCGGTTTGCAGCCATTGATAGGTCAAGGCGGCCGGTCCCGGTTCCGGGTCGTAACTGGCGCCGCCGTTTAAAGTCACCGCTTGATCGATCTCGCCGGTTTGGTCGGGGCCGGCGTCGGCGAGCGGCGGCACCACGGGCGGCGGTGGCGGCGGTAGTGTGTCGATTCTCGCCAATAGGGCTTCGGAAAAGTCGGCGGTCGTCAAACCGGCGTTAAACAGCACGTAAATCGGTGTGGCTGGCTGGCCGCGCCGATTGGACAGTACCCGCATTTCCAGCAGATAGGCGCCGATCGGCCCGCCCAGCGTGCCTTGAGCATTTTCCAGAAAGAAATTCAAATGGGTGTGCAGACTGCCGCGAACGTTGGTGGCGTCGATCACCATTTGCGCTTTGCCGGCTATGCCGACGCCGGTAAACAGTGTCACTGCGGTTTGGGTGTCGAAGCCGTCGGCAAAGCAAAACAATTGGCCGCCGCATTGGTTGTAATCGGTAATCACGAAATCGGGATCGATCGCGCCGGCCAGTTTGACCCTGACGTTGCTTGGGGCGGCTTCCCAAGCCCGGCTGGCGGGGTTCCAGTATTCCAGGCTGCCCAGCGCCTGATAACTGACCAGTTCACCGGCGTCCAACGCGCCTTCCACGGCCTGAAAGCCGGGATTGGGGGTTTTGTAGGGACCGCCGGAAAAGTCGCGGAAATCGGTCAGAAAAATCATTTGGCCGCTGGCGCCTTCGACCGGCAAGGTGTTGGCGGGCAAATTCAGGCTGCCGATCAGTTGGGTCAGATCGCAACCGACCGCGCCGGGCGTCCGGCAAAAGCCGGCCCGCATCGCGTCGCCCTCGCCCCAAATCTCGACGTCCAGATGCACGGCTTGCGCCGGGGCGGCGGCGATGGTCAGCAAGCAGGCAAGCGCTTTCGCGGGCGCGGACCATCGAATGGACGGCGCGCGGCGCGGCGCGGCGGTTTGGCTTGACGAATCGGGGTAGTACATGGCGGACCTCTTATGTCGGGAATTCAGTCGCAAGTCGCGGCACCGGGCGGATTCGGCGTGCTCGAGTCGGTAGCGGGCCGTTCATCGGCGATCGGTTTAGATCGGTGCGCATGTCGTGGCACGCGGGCGCGAGGCTCTAAAACGTGGCCCGAAAGCCAATCACGACGCTGCGTCCAGGCTCCGGCGCGAAATTGCGTAAAAACGACACCGAACTACGGATTTCTTCGTTCAGCAGATTGTTGGCCTTGGCGAACAACCAAAAATTCACCGGTTCCAGGCTTTTCCAATGAAAGTCGGCGCTGGCGGCCAATAGGTGATAACCGGGTGTTGCCGATTCGCCGCTGCCGGGCCGGTCTTGCGCTTCGGCGCGGGTATAGCGGATCGCGGCATTCCAAGTGACGTCGCCGAAACCGAGTTCGGCGCCGAAGCGCAACGGCGGCAAGCGCGGCACGTCGGCGCGATCGCCGTCGGCAAACCGGCCCCGCACCCAGTCCGAAAACAGCGTCAGCTTGACTTGGCCGTAAGCGGTGTCGGCCAGTGTGGCTTGGGCCTCGGCTTCGTAACCGAAAAACAGCGCGTTGCGTTGGTCGTAGGCATAGATCGGCAGGCAGTCCACCAGACTGACGCAAGTCGCGTAAAACTGGGCCTGATGGTGACTGTAATAACCGGCGCTACGTTTTTGATAGATGTAGTTTTCGGTCCAATTGTAATAACCGTTGAGTTTGGCGGCCAGCCGCTCGGAGTGCCAGTCCAAGCCCAAATCGGCGAGGTTGACGGTTTCGTTGCCGAGTCGGACGTTGCCGACTTCGAAGTTGCGCGTGGACAAATGCGGGCCGATCGCGAACAGTTCCTGGATGTCGGGCGCCCGTTTGGCGCGGCTGAGCGCCAGAACCAAGGCCGCGTCGTCGCTCAGATCCCAGCGGCCGGACAACGAGGCCGAGTCGGCGCGGAAGGTCAGCGTGTCCGGTAGGGCGATGTCGGCGAAACTGGGGGGAACGCCGAGCGGCGATGGAAATTGCAGGAAGGCGACGGTTGGGTCTATGCGTACGCGCTCGGTACGCAAACCGGCCTCGAAGGTCCAGTCGGCCAGCTTCAGTTTTTGCAGCGTAAATAGACCTAGCGTATCGCCGCTGGTCGGCGGCACGAAGGTTTCGACGCCCAACGCGGAAAAGTCGCGCTCCTGCCACTGGGCGCCGAAACTGCCGGTCAGTGCCTTGAATAGTTTGTGGTGGATTTCGAAACGGCCTTCGCCGACTTGGTTGGTGAAGGTAGTAAACGGCAGCCCGCCTTCGATTTCGGTATGGGCGTAATCGACGACGCCATAGCGGAAGGTCAGTTTTTCGATGCCGGGCAACGGCGGATACCATTCGCTTTTGAAATCGTAACGGGTCTGGCGCATGTCGATGCGCACGCTGGGGTTTAGAGCCTCAGCGCCGAGAATGTCGGCGAACTCGCCGAGTAGCGCGGGGTCGATGTCGGGCAGCAACAATTCCAGACCGTCCAGATCGCTGGGATCGATGCCGTGAGTGCCCTTGGGAATGCCGTAGCGGTTACCGGTCCGGCTGACCGCCATGCCGGCCATCGCCGACTCGCCCAGCCAGGACAAGCCCAGCGAGCCGCCGGCGCTCTCGCTGTCGGTGTTCGGAATCGTACCTCTGGCGTTGACGATGTTATTCAGGCCGAACTGTTCGCGGACCGCGCCGGTATCGATGGCCTCGCCGGGAATTTCGGTGTCGTTGCGATTGCGATGAAAACCGGCGACGCGCAGCGCCAGCGCATCCTTGCCCAGGTCCAGCTTGAAGCCGGAATGGGTGCCGTCGGCGTTGGTGTCGAAGCGGGTTTCGACGGCGCCTTCGATCAGGCGGTCGGGGACGCGCTCCGGAATCCGGTTATCCTTGACGTCGACAATGCCGCCGATGGCGTTGCCGCCGTAGCGGATGGTGTCGGGGCCGCGCACGACGTCGATCTGCTCGGCGAACAGCGGCTCGATCGCGACGGCGTGGTCCGGACTGAGAAAGGAGGCGTCGTGGCTGCCGATGCCGTCCTGCATGATGCGCACTCGCGAGCCGGTCAGACCGCGAATCACCGGCACGCCGACGCCGGGTCCGAACGAGGCGTTGGCCAAGCCCATCTGATTTTCCAGGGTTTTGCCCAAGGTATCGGCTTGTTGTAGCCGCAAGGTGTCGCCGCTGATTCGGCTTTGTTGCGGTGCCGAGTCGGAACGAAGTTTCTTTTCGACGACTTCGACGGCTTCCATTTCCAGCGCTTCGGATTCGGCGCTGGATTCCGCCGCGAGTGCCGATACGAGACCCGGCGACAGCAGCAACAAAATCGACGCGCCGAGTTCGGAGCGAATCACGCGGCGGCGGGTTGCCGGCGGTTCGAGCGGCGATAATCCGCGCGCTGCGCATGGGGCGTTGTCGGCGGGGATGTTCGGCTGACGGCGAGACGATCCGATTGGAGGCGATATCGAGCGAAAAATCATCGGGACTGGGTTTTGGGTGGGCTCCACACCGGGAGCGACTTGCGTCGCCCCCGGATTGGAAACGCCATGCTAGCAATACGGCGAGGGATGCTTAGGCATCCAACGCGGAGCGGCGGCGCACGCTCCACAATCCGCCCATCAAGGCGCTGCCGAACAACCAAACCGCGGCCGGCAGCGGTACCGGCGCCGGATTAACCGCCGCGACCGCGTTTTCGTAAGCGGCGATCTGCAGACCGCGATTGAAGATAACATCGAAGGTGGACGAAACGGCCAGCGCGGACTGCGAATTGGCGGCGGATTCGAACAATTGCAAGGTTATCCAGTAGGCGCCGACGCTACCGCCCAGGCTGTTGTCGGCAGTGCGGATGGTCATGTCTAAATGCTCGTGCAAATCGCCGGCGCTGTCGAATTCGCCGATCACTCCGGCCGGGTTGGACGCGCCGGACGCGGAAATACTGGTGGTATTGCCGAGCGCGTCTTCGAGTTCGACATGTTCGCCGTTCGGAACGCTGGCATTCCAACTGAAGCCGTCCCAATATTTCAACGAGCCGATGGCTTGAAACCACAACCAATTGCCGGCTCCGAAAGCGCCGAGTGCCGTGTCGGCGTCGTAGCCGGGATCGTCGGTGCGGTAGGCGCCGCCGGACAGGTCGCCGAAGTCGGCTTCGAACAAACCGGCATTCAGTTCGATCTGGCCGTTTGCCAGCCAGGGTTGAATGTCGCCGGCATGTTGCTCGGCCGCTACGGCCGCAGACAGGTTCAGGCCCAGGCCCAATACCAAAGCAGGTTTTAACCACGGATTACGCATTTCTAATCTCCTCAAATAAACAGACCCGCCGAACGTTTTTGGTGGGAGTAATGTGAGCAAACTCACAATGCAACAATATAACATCTAACATAGTCGCCGCAACGGTTTTGTTTGTGTGGGATTTGCGAATTCGGACCGGCTCGAAGGAAACAAGGAACACTGAATGAGCTGATTTCGCTCAAGGCTAAACTAAGGCTCTCCGAGCGCGGCTTAACCAGAACTGTTTAAATAAGTCAATAGTTTAGCGTTCGTCCGTTAAGCGATGAATGTCGTGCCTGGCGCGAGCTCCGGCTTAAGGTAGAGAGGAAACTTCGGACAAGCCGAGATTAGTCGCGACAGCCGGTTGTCGCCTTATCGCGCTCGATCAACGCGTAAGCCGAGTGGTTGTGGATCGATTCGAAGTTTTCCGATTCCACGGTGTAGGCGCTGATACGCGCTTCGGCGTCGAGGCGGGCCGCCACGTCTCGAACCATGTCCTCGACGAATTTCGGGTGGTCGTAGGCGTATTCGGTCACGTATTTTTCGTCCGGGCGCTTCAGCAGGCCGTAGATCGGCGACGAGGCTTCGGTTTCGACCAATGCAATCAGATCTTCCACCCAAATAAAGCTGTCGATCGCCACCGTGACCGTCACGTGGGAGCGCTGGTTGTGGGCGCCGCGCTCGGAAATTTCCTTGGAGCACGGGCACAAGCTGGTGACCGGCACCACGACTTGTACCTTGGTGCGGCAGCCTGCGGCGTCGATTTCGCCGATGAAGCCGACCTGATAGTCCAGCAGGCTGCGCACGCCGCTAACCGGCGCGGCTTTCTCGATGAAGTACGGAAAGCGCATGTCGATATAGCCGGATTCGGCTTCCAGGCGGTCCAGCATTTCGCGGAGCATGGCCGGAAACGAGGCGATGCTGATTTCCCGGTCGTGGCTATTGAGGATTTCGACGAAGCGCGACATGTGAGTGCCCTTGAAGTCGTGGGGCAGATTCACGTACATCGCGAAGCGAGCCACGGTGCGTTGTTCGCCGACGCTTTTGTCCTGAACCCGCACCGGATGCAGGATGTCCTTGATGCCGACTTTGTCGATGGCAATGCGGCGATTGTCGGCGCGGGCTTGAATGTCTTCGATGGGCGTCATGGGTTTGGTTTACAGGTAATGAAAACGTGGCCGCTCGCCGAAATCGCCGTCGTTGACCGCGTATTGATTGAGTTTCAGGCTGTAGAAGCGGTCGAAATGCTGCTTGACGGTGCGGGCGATGCCGGCGTCGTAATCCGGCGTGAAAGTCTGGGCTTGGCCGTCCGGGCGGTCGACCACCACGCCGTTCTCGACCACCACTCGACCGTTTTTGAACACCAACGCGGCATCGGCGAACATCGCCCGATAGTCGGGACGAGCGCCGGCACGCCGGCCCGGATCATAAACGGCGATGTCGGCGATGGCGCCGGGCGCCAGATGGCCGCGATCGTTTAAACCCAGCAGCTTGGCGGCGGCGGAGCGGGTCATCGTGGCGATGTCGCTAAAATTCAATTCGCGTTTTAGACCCGGCAACAGGGTCAGGGCCAGGGCCTCCTGGTTCAAGCCCACCATGCACTCCTGCCGGTAATCGGCATCCATTAATAAGCGGATTAATTCCGGGTAGGCGGTAAACGGCGCGCCGTTGGGGTGGTCGGTGGTGAAGAACAAACGTTCCGGGGCCTCGGCCAGTAAAAACAATTCCAGGCCGATCGCCCATTGCAAGGTGTTGACGAAGCTGGCTTCGCGGTAACGATACGGCACCACGCCGCCCGAGCCTTCGGTTTCGGCGTCCCACATCACGTATTTGCTCGGGCTGGCGTCGGCGTGGCGGCTATATTGGGCGATCACGTCGCCGGAGATCGTCACCGTTTGGCCGAACAACACTTGGCCCACGTCCATCGTGATATTGGGATGGCGGTTGAAGGCTTCCAATAATCGCGCCGCCGCCGACGAAAAGCCCTTGGCGCCTTCCGCTCCGTAAGTGTAAAACTGAACGTGGGCCAGATGCATGGGCAGGCCTTGCGCGGCCTCCATCGTGGCGACGGCGGTTTCGACGTTGCCGGGCGTGCCCAGATTGTTGCAGTGCACGTGTACCGGATGCGGTACGCCCAATTCGCAGGCGGCGCGTTGCAGGGTTTGCAAAATTTGTCGGGAACTGACGCCGTAATCGGGCACGATGTCGTCCAGATCGAACTGGCGGACGTTGCTTTTGAAGGCGTTGGCGCCGCCGGCATTGATGACTTTCAAACCCAAAGCCCTAGTGGCATTTAAAGTCCAGGCCACGTAGTCGTTGATTTGATTTTGGCCGGCCTTGGCGCGCATCAGTCGCAACAGCAGATCGTCGTTGCCCAGTATCGCCAGCGCGGCGGTGTCGATGATCGGAATGTCGGCCATTTGCAGATGCACGTCCAGCGCGCCGACCGGTAGCATGGCCGGTTCGACCACGCAGGTGTAGCCCATCCGGGCGTAGCGATAGCCGATGTCGGTACTGGACCATTTGGCGGTGGAAAACGGATGATTGAGCCGCCTCGCCATCCGGTTGCGGTGCTGCTCCGGCAGCAATAGCCTTGCGGTGTTGACGTTGCCGCCGGCGATATGGCTGTGGATGTCGATGGCGCCGGCCATGACGATCTGGCCGGTGGCGTCGTAAATCGCATCGAAACCCGCGTTCGGACCGGGGTCGGCGACGATGATGCCGTCGCGGATGAACAGGTCGCCGATCTCGCCGTGCAGGTTTTGCGCCGGGTCGTAAATGGCGCCGTTGTGGAGCTTAATCAACATAAGATGGTAGGGTACGCACCGCGTACCAAGCTTGAGATTCCCAACGAATCAATGGCCGAAAGCCGGGTATAGCCAAACAAGGCTGGCTTCGACTCCGCTCAGCCACCGGAGATTGGCTCCGCTTGGTCAACGACCATCGACTCCGCTCAGCCACCGGAGATTGGCTCCGCTTGACCAACAACCATAGACTCCGCACTGCCAACGGAGACTGGCTCCGCTTGGTCAACGGCCATCGACTCCGCTCAGCCACCGGAAATTGGCTCCGCTTGGTCAACGGCCATCGACCCCACGCAGCCGACGGAGATTGGCTCCGCTTGGTCGATGGTGATTGGCGCCGTTCGAGCCGCGACCTTCGACGATGATCGGCCGGAAAGCGAGCGGCAACGACCCGGCGGCTCACAACATATCCAAGGTCAACAACAGCCGCCGCGGCTGGACCGCGGTTGGGGTTGGCGAACGGTGGACCAAACCGCGGCCTTCATTGCCTACCCAGTGCTCGCCCTTCATCAGGCCGACCGCATAGGCCGGCATTTGCCGAATCGCCGTGGGGTCGGCGATCAACCCGGACACTTGATCCGGTACGCCGCACCCACCCATGCCCAGTTTGTCGCGATCGACGGCGTATTCCGGCAGCCATTCGGTGCCGATGCCGCCATAACTGCAAATCATCCGCGCCGGCACCCGATCGACGTGAAACCGAGGGCACATCGCGTTATCCAGAGTCCGCAAGCGCAGGCCGGCTTCGCGCTGGCCGAACAATTCGCAAAACGCCGAGGTCAACCAGGCCACGTCGTCCAGCCAAGCCTGGAAGCCGTCCAGAGCGGCAACTTGCGACCAAATGGCCCCGAAGTCGTACTGGCTGGGATCGACAGCCTGGCTGATTTCGATTCTGGTCTTGTTGCTGAGCGCGGCGTAAACGAAGCCTTCGATCTCGAGCGGTAACGGTCGGTCGATCAAACACAGATTGACGTCCTCCTCGTAGATTCGGGCCAGATCGGCAAATCGATCGGACATCACGGTTTTGGTCGCGGGGCGTCGCTCCAGCGGTTGAAAGCTGTTGGGCGGTACCCGTGGCGAGCCGACCGTTTGAGCGAAAGGTGCGCGGGCAAACATGGGTCACTCCTTAGTGGGCTAACAGGGATTGTTCGAAAACGACGATACCTTGCATCAAGGCAATCCCGAGCGCGAACGACGCGCTTTGGCCGCCGAGATGGCGCAAGGTCGAACGTTCGTGCAGGACCGGAATCAGGTCGGAAGCGGCGATGTAGATGAAACCGCCGGCGGCGATCGGCAACAACACGACCAAGGACGATGCGGCGACCTGACTGAGCAGCAAGGTAAACAAGGCGCCGGGCACGACGCTCAGCGAGCAATAAAAGTTGTACAACACCGCCTGCCTAGGCGCATAACCGCCGCGCAGCAATGCGCCGACATCGCCGAGTTCCTGAGGCACTTCGTGGGCGACGATGGCCAGCGTGGTGGTCAGGCCCAGTGCCGGATCGGCCAGGAAACTGCCGGCGATCAGAATGCCGTCGACGAAGTTGTGGATGGCGTCGCCGATCAAATTCATTTTTGCCAGCGGCAGGATTTCGCTACCGGCAGGCCGGGTGTCGACGTTGTGGTCGTGGCGCCAGCGCACCAGCTTTTCCAATACGAAAAAACCGAACACACCGATCAACGCGGTCATGCACACCGTACTCACCGAACCTTGGCGGGCGACCGCGTCCGGAATCAAGTGAATGAAGGCGTCGCCCAGTAAAACCCCGACCGCCAGTGCCACCAGGAACGGCACAATGCGCTTTAAGCTTGCCGCCGGCAGCCACAATGCAAACGCGCTGGATAGCGAGCACAGGCTGACCGCGAGACTGGCGGCGATGGTGGCTAAATAAGTATTCATGGCGGCGCTACCCCCGATGTGGACGCGAAAAGTGTTGGCGGTGCGAGTGGCCGCTAAATTCGGCGATACGCCTGGACGGCGCGTGAAACAGCACCCCTGCGACGGTGCAACCCAGTATCGGCGGATAGGCGGAGATCAAGGTGTCTCGCCGCGAGGCTTGGTCGCGTAAGCTCAGCACGACTCCGAGCATCGACGGCAGTTCGCCACCGGTCAACGGCGGAAAGCCATCAGTGTCCGCCATCGCTAAACCACCGTGGGAAATCGTCCCGAAGTTTGCGCCACGCATCCGGCCCCGCCGCCAATTCGGCGTCGGTCAGCAGGCAAGCGTCCAGTTCGCGACGGACCTTTTCGGCATCCACGTTCTGACCGATGAAGACCAGTTCCTGGCGGCAATCGCCGTAGGGCTCGACCCATTGTTCGCGAATGTCGTCCAGATACTCGGCCGGCCATTGCTCCTCGGGTGCCGAGGCCCACCAGCGCCCGGCCAAGCCGTGGCGCATGATGCCGCCGGCTTGCGACCAGTTGCCGGCGTATTCGGGGCGCGAAGCCAGCCAGAAAAAGCCCTTGGAGCGCAGCAAGGTGCCGTTGTCCCATTCGCCTTCGTGCAAATGGCGGTAAAAGCGCTCGGTATGAAACGGCCGGCGGGCGCGGTAAACGAAGCTGGAGATGCCGTACTCCTCGGTCTCGGGAACGTGCTCGCCGCGTAACTCCTTCAGCCAACCGGGCGCTTGCTCGGCTTTTTCGAAGTCGAACAGACCGGTGTCCAGCACCTGGCCGAGATCGACTTGGCCCATGACCATCGGCACGATTTCGGCATCGGGATTCAGACTGCGCAAAATCGCTTGCAGATTGGCGATTTCGTCGCCGGCGATCAAGTCGATCTTGGAAATCAAAATGACGTTGGCGAATTCGATCTGGTCGACCAGCAGGTCGGCGACGTTGCGCTCGTCGTCTTCGCCCAAGGCTTCGCCGGCTTCCTTCAAACTCAAGGCTTCCTGGTATTGACGCAGGAAATTCACCGCATCGACCACGGTCACCAGCGTATCCAACTTGGCGATGTCGGACAGGCTGATGCCGCTGTCGTCGCGAAAGGTGAAGGTCTCGGCAATCGGCAGCGGTTCGGCAATACCGGTGGACTCGATCACCAAATAATCAAAGCGGCCGTCCTTGGCCAGTTTGCCGACCTCGATCAGCAAGTCCTCTCGCAGGGTGCAGCAAATACACCCGTTGCTCATTTCGACCAGCTTTTCCTGGCCGCGATTCAGTTGCACCTCGTTCTTTACCAGCGCGGCGTCGATATTAACCTCGCTCATATCGTTGACGATCACCGCCACTCGCCGGTTTTCCCGGTTACCGAGAATATGGTTGAGTAGCGTGGTTTTACCGGCGCCGAGAAAGCCGGACAAGACCGTGACGGGCAGCTTGGATGGAATTAGCGTAGTCATGACGATGTTATACTATAACAATTGCAGTCCAAAAAAAGGGCGCCAGCGAATCGCGGCGCCCTTGCGTATTAATAGCTCAGTCTAAATCCGACTTCCGCGCCGCGACCGGCCTCCGGCGCGAAATTGCGCAGATAGGACGTGGCGTTGCGGATGTTTTGATCCAGTAGGTTATTGCCCTTGGCGAATACCAACAACTTGGCGTCGCCGGCGGCTTTGATTTGGTAATTGACGCCGACGTTCAGCAAGTAATAGCCGGCCGTCGAAGTCTCGAACTCGCCGACGTGGGTCTGGTCGTCGGCGCGGGTCAGGCGCAGGTAGCTGGAGAGTTTGTCTTTGTTGTAGTCCAGTTGCAGGCCGTAGCGTAGCGGCGGCATGCGCGGCACGTCGCCACCGGTTTTGAATTCGCCCCGGGTGTAATCGCTGAACAAGGTCAGTTCCACCAAACCCAGGTGATTTTCGACGACCGGGAAAATCAGCTTGGCTTCGTAGCCTTTGAAAATGGCGTCCTGCTGGCTGCTTTGCACCACCGGTTTACAGTCCACGGCGCAAGGGTTGCCCTCTTCGTCGACGAAGGCGCCGGTGCGGTGCTGGTAAATGTAATCGCCGGCCCAGTTGTGGAACAAGTCCAATTCGGCGCGCAGCCAGTCGCTTTTAAAACGGTAGCCCAAGTCCAGGTTGTAAGCGGTTTCTTCCTTCAAGCTCAAGCTGCCCAGCTCGAAGCTGCGGGTGGCATCGTGATAACCGTTGGCCAGCAGTTCCTGGACGTTGGGCGCCCGCGACGAGCGGGTGATCGCCAAATTCAGGCTGTTGCGGCTGTCCAGCTTCCACAGTGCCGACACCGAGGCGCTAACCGGCGTGTAACTTAACGGCGTGTAGCCGTCCGGATGCACGTCGGTTTGCTCGACGCGGGTGCCGAGTTGGTAGGTGACCGGGCCCAAATCGAAGGCTTCGACGCCGAACACGCCGTAACTGTAAGTGTCCGAGCGCGGTACGATGCTGGCGCCGGTCAGTTTCTCGACGGCGTTGAAATCGCTGACCTGAGCTTGAAAGCCGACCGCGCCGCGCAACGGGCCGATGTCTTGATGGTTGAGTTCGACGCGGCCTTCGTAGCTTTTATTCGTGAAAAAAGCGCCGGGCTCGCCGTTGGCGATTTCGGTGTGTTGGTAATCGGTGTAGCCCAGCCGGGTGCGCAAGGTTTTCGCGAACGGCAGCGGATTAGTCAGTTCGCTCTTGAAATCGTATTTGTTCTGGCGCATCGCGATGCGCACCGTTTCCGTGCCGGTGCCGTCCGGGGCGATGCCGTAGCTATTGTTCAAGTTGTTGATCGACGCGCCGGCGAAGCCGTTGTCGCCGACCCAGGACAAGCCGGCCGAACCGCTGATCGCCTCGGCACCGGTGTTGTTTAGGTAACCTTTGGGATTGTCGACGACTTCCAACGAAGGGTCGGTGATCGCCACGTTGGCGGTATCGATACCCTGGCCGCCAATGTCCAGATTATTACGATGCCGGTAGAAGCCATCCAGGTGGTAAGCGATATGGTCCTTGCTGCCTTCGACTTTCATCGTGGTGCTGGTTTCGTCGCTGGTCGAATCGAAGCGTTGCTCCAGCGCCGCGTTCAAAGCTTTGTCGAAGGCCTTGCCGGGAATCCGGTTGTCGATCACGTTGACCACACCGCCCATCGCACCGCTGCCGTACAGCAGTGTCGCCGGGCCGCGCAGCACTTCGATGCGCTCGGCCAACAGCGGCTCGACGCTGGTGGCGTGGTCCGGGCTAATCGCGGATACATCATTGCTACCGATGCCGTTGCTCAACACCCTGACCCTCGGGCCGGCTTGGCCGCGTATTACCGGCGTGCCGACGCCGGGGCCGAAAGACTGACTGGAAATGCCCAGTTCGTTTTTCAAGGTATCCCCTATGCTGTGGCCGGTTTTCATCCTCAACTCGTCGTCGCTAAGCACAGTGACCGGCGATCCGGCCTCGGCTTTTGTCACCGGCAACGGCGCGGTGACAATAACCTCGTCCAGCGAGATGTCGGTTTGGGTTTCCGCGTGAAGCAAACTCGCGGGCAGCATCAACAAGAAAAAAGCAGTTTTATTCATCGGTGGAACAGGAAAATGGAGCCGGCAAAAATGTTATATTATAACGAATACGAATGCAACAATATAACACCCAGGTTTCGCAGGTAACGCCGAGAGAGTTCCTTACCATGCAATAAAGGTGCTCCGTAGATCGTTACGAAAATTATTTGAACGGGCCCGTCGGAGGCCCAAAAACGTTGAAAAAGTGGCTTGAGCTAACGATGCCTTCAAAAGCGGGTGCTGGCGAGTAGCAGATTCAATACACCGACACATCCGTCCGACTGGGGCCGACCGGATAGGCTTTGCCGAATGCTTAGTCCGGTTCAACGCCGGTCATTTCATAACGCGACTGTTCGGCGACTTTCGGCCATCCTGGTGTAAGCCGCTATACTCTAACCGCTAGCCGAACTCGCCGTTCATCGGCCAGGCTCCTCGCTTTATTCAACCCAAAGTCATTCGATGACAAGGAGACCACATGCCCCAAAATCCGTTGGTTTGCATCCTGTTTGCCGCAACGTCGCTTTTTAGTTGCGCGATCGCGGCAAGCGATCCCGCGCCGGATACGCAAGCGCTCAGTAATCCGGCTATCCCGGTGGGCGTTTACTCCATGCCCTCCACGAACGAATGGTCGCTGCTCAAATCCTTCAACGCGACGCTGATCAATCGTCTGGCCGGACTGGCGGTGCCGGATGCGCAAGGCGCGCTGCAGCGAAATCGTCCGGGCTATTTTTCGGTGCGCTTTCAGGACGGCGTGACCTGGACCATCGTTCGCGGCTTGTATCTGCGTAACGCCGCCGCCCTCGAATCCGGCATCAAAGCGCTGGAATACGCCTTCGGCCATCAAAATCCCGACGGTTCGTTTCCGATCGTGGTGCCGCCGACGTTGCCGGCCAACCTGATACCTTATCCTCAAGACTACGCCGACGCGACGACCTTCTTCTTCAGCGAGCTTGGCCGCTCGCTGATTTTGCTGGACAGCAACGCGTGGTTTCAAACCAGCGCTGACACGGCCGACCTGCGTCGCCGGGTAGGCATCATCAAGGAACAGGCGGACCGCTCGATCGACTGGCTGTTAACCCAGCAGGACTTGTTGATCGACTACGATACGCCGCTCTCCAATCACCTGTATTACGACGGCGCCGGCTTCTATTTGGTGGGCCGCGCTCTGAACCGCCAGGACGCGATCGATGTCGGTATCGCGTTTACCGAACTGGGCTTGAACGCCCAATGGCCGAACGGCGTGTTGCCGGAACTGGATGGCTATGACAGCAGCTATCAGGGCGTAAGCTTGTTTCGTTTGTTGATCCTGTATCTGAATGCCGATCCGACGGATGTGGTGATCAGGCAAAGGCTGTGGGATGCGATAAGCTCGGGAATCGCTTGGGAACAGACCCGCGTCAAGCCCAGCGGCGAAATCCTGTCCGACGGCAATAGTCGGGTCTATCCCGGCGGCGACAAATTTCTCGGCGTCGAAAAAGGCATTTCCTACGTGAACATCGCCCTGTCGTTCTATTACTACGCGGTGCTGACCGGCGACGCCGGCGCCAAGGCCGTCGCCGACAAAATTATTGCCTATTACACGACCGCACACTGAAGCAGGGGCATCGGTGATACCGGTAAGTCGAATCGCTCAATGGATCGCACGATCATGAAAGCACTGCCTCCCCCCGGAGAATGAAACAGCTGGGCTGGTAAGGCTTTAACCGCGATCGATGGCATTGCGATTCGATGACGACCGGACTTTGCCCAACGCCTTTTTGAGTGAACTGAATCATTCGCTTCAATTCCACTCGCTGACCGACCCCAGCTACGATATTTCGTCATCACTACTGAATATCGTAGCCAGAATCCGCAATAATATCGATTTTGTTCAACAGCGAACTTAACTATTCCCAGGTAAATCAGCTATTTAAAATAATCTCGCCAAACTGGCACAGCGCTTGCCCCTCATATATCGATCGTTTCACTTAAATATCTTTTTTAAAACATCAATATGAGGATCCAACCATGAAACTAAAATCCACTTTCGCTGCTTTAACATTTGCCGGTATTGCTTGCTTCAGCGGCAACGTATTTTCGGGTATCGATACGGCGGCCTATTCTCACGATGCCTATATTGGCGTTTATAATAACGTGCAGTGGATGAAGACGCTACCGGATACGTTAAAACTCAGCGAACTTTCGCTGCCGGGGACACACGATTCCATGGCTCGTTACGGTGACGACGATATACAAACCCAATCAATGAGCGTCGCCGATCAGTTAAACTCCGGAATCCGCGTACTGGATATACGCTGCTGGCATAAAAACGATAATTTAATTATTTCTCGCGCAGGGGTTACCCAAAATGCCACCTACCAGGACGTATTGAACGCTGTGGATGACTTTTTGGCGGCTAATCCCAGCGAGACCGTGATTATGCGAGTTACTGAAGATGTTGTCGGCGTGAATAATACCCGCAGTTTCTCCGATACCTATAATTACATCGTCGGCAAGTTCCCCGGCCTGTTTTTGGATCTGCAAGGTACTACTAATCCCACGCTAGGCGAGATGCGGGGTAAGGCGGTATTGTTACAAAATTATTCCGGTTCGCCCATTGGAATTAACTATTCCGAAATCTACAAGCAAGGTACCGTACAGGACAATTACAAATTGAAAACAAACTGGGATTTGTACGGCAAATGGGAACAAGTCAAAGCGCATTTCATGGCCGCTTCAACCGGCGATGCCAATAAAATTTATATTAACTTCCTGGATGGCGGCAACGGTTCATTCCCTTATTTTGTCGCCAGCGGCCACAGTTCGCATGAAACCAATGCAGCGCAATTATTGACCGGTTTAACCACGCTAACCAGTCCGAATACCTATCCGGATTTTCCCAGAGTCGGCTGCCTGGGTAAATTGTGCTCCATCGCTTTCCTGGGCACCAATCAACTCAGCAGCAAATTCCTGGCGGATTTGGCGCTTAATTACCAATCCATCAATCAGTTGTATAAAAACTTGAATATCAATCTCAAACTGACCAAACGGATGGGTATTGTCATGATGGACTTCCCGGGTAGAAGTTTGGTGAACAACATTATTGCAATGAACGAAGTGCTTCTGAAAAAAACCAATTAACCCATAATACCCGGATCGCCCCTCGACTCTCCGCAACGAGAGAAAACACGAGGGGCGGCTTTATTTTAACAGCTGATTATGATGAATATTTTGGCTTCGCCACCGAAAATTAAAGTCAGCTAGTGTTTTTACAAAAGTAGCGACTTTCCACTATCAAACCCGAGGTGTTCCATGAAAGGCAATAACGCGGCATTTCGTCTCAACCCGGCAACCTATATGGGCCAAAAACTCATTTACAGTTATAACGCCGGAAAAACCATGGATGGTAAAGACAGCTTAAACGAAACTATTAATGCCAAACATTTGGCTAGTCAATTTAGCGATAGTAAACGAAAATGCCGGATTCCATTGGAGTTCGACTTAGTACCCATCGCCAAGTATCCGGCCGTCGTCGATTTAAAAATACTTGGCGCACAAGGTGCGTACGCGCAAACGTCGCGCAAGGGCGCGCCGATAATCGCGGGTTGGATACCCTTCATCAACGAAGACACCAACGACGCCAGCAAATTCGGTTACATACCGGCCAACAGCGTGCCGGGAACCGTTCAATATATCTTCACGGTGGGCTTGGGCGGCTGCACCATCGTCGCGGTTGATCGCGGACCCAAAGGCATTTATTTTTATCACGAACCCACCAAGGCGGCGTGGAATAACTTACCCGTTTACCCCGACGGCAATCAGGTGTTGGTCCGAGCATTGCCCGCACTGGCCGGTAGCGCAATCATTCGGCGGAGCACAACGGCCGCACACGGATGGGAAATTTTGGTACAGGACGCCAACGGCTTCACGTCCGGCGGCGTCACCGCGTATCCTGTCTAATCCGGCGGCCTGCTAGACAAGGCCGACCCTGTCCTTCCGAAGTAAACTTTTTACGATCGATTTCTCTCGAAGTGCGTTAAGGAATATTCAGGCATCTTTACGCAAACCTCCGAGCAATAAACGCAGAGAGCGGCGATTCCCAAACGCCAGTTTGGGAATCACGCCTTGATAACTCCAGCTTTCATTGATTTGACCGGAAATCTGACGCTTCCAAAATCGGGTAACCCAGCTCAAGCTTGATTACCAATCGAAATCAAGCATCGCGGTTGCCTGTCGGCGAACCGGCATACAATTGATCTTAGCGATAGCGAAACCATATCCTGCCGTTTTAATTCCGCGTGGGCAAAAAAACCGTGCCCACCTTACCCTGCTTATCACGTTAATTCATTTTTAATAAAGTGTCGTAATTGAATTTGCGATAATTGGTTTATCGGTGAATTCGCCTGTTCGAACAACGAAGCAAGGATATTGTCTTCGAAATATTCTTCTCCACAGTTATTACAAACTTTGGCAGGCACATTTTTGAACACCAGAATAGTCTCGCCAAATTCAAGCGTAATGCTGGCAAAATCATCTATCATCATGCCCAATTTACAGATCACACACATCATAGGAGTATTTATAGCCGGATCGGTTTTCGACGCCCTTTCCCCTGATGCCGCGCCGAGCACCGCAGGGTTTGGGCGGAGTTGCCCGACAGGGGCGCGGCAGGGATGCCGCGCGTTTTCGGAGGGCTAGGAAAGCCCTTCCGAAAACCCCGCTCAAACCCGGAGGAGTGCAGTATTGAAGCGGCATGGGGTGGCTTTTCTTTGGATACTTTCTTTTGGCCATGCACAAATTCGCCTGGAGCGAATTTGAACAGCCGATAGGCTGGCCCGCAGGGCGAAAACCAGGGATGGTTTTCGTAGCGAAAGTATCGCGCCTGCCGGTCCGCAAACCGGCGTTAACAGGCTGGTGAAAAAC